>CANFZJ010000092.1 GCA_947451445.1 Comamonadaceae bacterium | reverse complement strand
TGCAGCAGCACGTCGCCACCGGTGGCCGCCACGGCGCACAGGAAGGTGCCGGTCTCGATGCGGTCGGCCACCACCTGGTGGGTGCCGCCGTGCAGTGTGTCCACGCCCTGGATGCGGATGCGGTGGGTGCCGTGGCCTTCGATCTTCGCGCCCATTTGGATCAGCATCTCGGCCAAATCGGAGATTTCAGGCTCTTGCGCGGCATTTTCCAGAATGGTTTCGCCCTCGGCCAGGGTGGCGGCCATCAGAAAGTTCTCGGTCCCGGTGACGGTCACCATGTCGGTGGTGATGTGGCAGCCCTTCAAGCGCGTGCGGCCTTCGGGCAGTTTGGCGATCATGTAGCCGTGCTCCACGTCGATCAGCGCACCCATGGCCTGCAGGCCCTTGATGTGCTGGTCCACCGGGCGCGAGCCGATGGCGCAGCCGCCGGGCAGCGACACCCGGGCCTGGCCAAAGCGGGCCAGCAGCGGGCCCAGCGCCAGCACCGACGCGCGCATGGTCTTGACCAGCTCGTAGGGTGCTTCTGGGTTGGCCAGGGCACCGGCGTCGATGCGCACCGTGCCGTCATCGCTGCGCTCGGCCGTCACGCCCATGTTGCGGATCAGCGTGAGCATGGTGGCCACGTCTTGCAGGCGCGGCACGTTGGTCAGGGTGACGGGCTCTGCCGTCAGCAGCGCGGCACAGAGCTCGGGCAGCGCGGCGTTTTTGGCACCAGAGATGCGGACCTGGCCCTGCAGGCTGCGGCCACCGCGAATGATGAGTTTGTCCATAGTGTTGATTTTTGGGTTTTTATGGGGGGTTATTGGGGTAACGCTGCCCACTCAGCCGGGGTGTAGGTCTTCATCGACAAGGCGTGCACTTCGTCGGTATGCATTTTTGCGCCCAGCGTGGCGTAGACCCGCTGGTGGCGCTGGATGGCGCGGCGGCCTTCAAACTCGGCCGAGACGATGGTGGCGTACCAGTGGCGGCCGTCGCCTTCGAGCGTGATGTGGTCGCAGGGCAGATGCGATGCGATGAGGGTTTGTAGTTCTTGGGCAGTCATAGGGATGTCAATAGGTTGCACAGGCGGCAGCCGCCGGGCCGCCCCAAGGCAGGCCGCGCCTCCCCTCGGGGGTGGCGAAATACACGAAGTGATAAGCCGGGGGTCGTCATTTCAGCCGCGAATTTTGTAGCCGATGCGCAAAAGGTTGACCGTGATGGCGCTGACCACGATCAAAGCGGAGCCGACGATGCCCAGACTCAACCAGGGCGACACGTCGCTGACCCCGAAGAAGCCGTAGCGGAAGCCGTCAATCATGTAGAAAAACGGGTTCAGGTGGCTCACGGTTTGCCAGAACGGTGGCAGGGAATGGATGGAGTAGAAAACGCCGCTGAGAAAGGTCATGGGCATGATGACGAAGTTCTGAAAGGCGGCCATCTGGTCGAACTTCTCGGCCCACAGGCCCGCGATGATGCCCAGCGAACCCAACAAGGCCGCGCCCAGCACCGCAAATACGATGATCCATAGCGGGGCCACAAAGCCCACCCCGGTAAACACCACGGTCACCGCGAACACGCCAGCGCCGACCAGCAAGCCCCGCGCCACGGCCGAGCCCACGTAGGCCCAGAACCAGTCCCAGTGCGACAGGGGTGTGAGCAGCACAAACACCAGGCTGCCCATGATCTTGCTCTGGATCAGCGACGACGAGCTGTTGGCAAAGGCGTTTTGCAGCACGCTCATCATCACCAGGCCAGGTACCAGAAAGGAGGTGTAGTTCACCGAGCCGTAGACCGTGGCCTTGCCCTCCAGCACATGGCCGAAGATCAAAAGATAGAGCACCGCCGTCAACACCGGCGCGCCCACGGTCTGAAAGCCAACCTTCCAGAAGCGCAGCGATTCTTTGTATAAAAGGGTTTGCCAGCCGGTCATGCTGCTGCTCCGGTGGTGGCGGTGTAGCCGTTGCTCATCACATCTAAAAACACGTCTTCTAAATCAGCCTTGCGGATTTCCACGTCTTCGGCGGTCAAACCGGCTTGGCGCACGGCCGCCAGGTAATGCTCGATCTCGGCCGCGTTGTTGGCCGGGAACTGCACGATGCGGCCTGTAATACGGGCCTGGCGCGCTAGCTCCATCGGTAGTTCGCTATCAACTTTGAAGCGCAGCACATTGCTGGAGGCGTTTTTCAGCAGTTCGCTGGTGCGGTCCAGCGCCACCACCTTGCCCTGTTTCAACATGGCGATGCGCGAGCACAGGGCCTCGGCCTCTTCCAGGTAATGGGTGGTCAGCAGCACGGTGTGGCCTTCGCGGTTCAGCTTGGCAATGAACTGCCACAGGGTCTGGCGCAACTCCACGTCCACACCGGCGGTGGGCTCGTCCAGCACGATGACGGGCGGCTTGTGCACCAGCGCCTGGGCCACCAGTACGCGGCGCTTCATGCCGCCGGAGAGCTGGCGCATATTGGAATTCGCCTTGTCGGCCAGGCCCAGGCTGTCCAGCAGCTCGTCGATCCAGGCGTCGTTGTTTTTGACGCCGAAGTAGCCGGACTGGATGCGCAGCGCCTCGCGGACGTTGAAGAACGGGTCGAACACCAGCTCTTGCGGCACCACGCCCAGGCTGCGCCGGGCTTGGGCGTAGTCGCTGGCCACGTCATGGCCGTGCACCAGCACCTTGCCGCCGGTGGCGCGGTTCAGCCCTGCCAGGATGCTGATGAGGGTGGTTTTACCGGCGCCGTTGGGGCCGAGCAGGCCAAAAAATTCGCCTTGCTCGATGTCGAAGCTGACGCCATCCAGTGCCTTGAGGGCGCTGCTTTTGGCACGGGCGGGGTAGGTTTTGGAAACCGATTGGAAGGATATGGCGGGCATGGGCCGACGATTTTAACGGCTGGCCCTGCTTGCGAGCCCGTAGGGTTTCTAGCCAGCCTTTGGCAAATTAAGCGGCTGGGAGCAGCTCCGCCACGCCGTACAAACCGGCCAAGTCGGCCAGCCGTTGCGGCAAACCGCGTACCGCAAAAGTTCGGCCCAGGCTGAAGCTTTCGCGGCGGCATTCCAGTAGCACGGCCAGGGCGGACGAGTCAAATTTAGCCAACGCTGTGGCATCGACCACCACCGCACCCGCTTGCGTACGCAGCCCTTGTATCAGCATGCGCAGCGAGGCG
Source organism: Comamonadaceae bacterium (assembly GCA_947451445.1). GTDB lineage: Bacteria > Pseudomonadota > Gammaproteobacteria > Burkholderiales > Burkholderiaceae_C > Rhodoferax_B. The sequence goes on along the minus strand of CANFZJ010000092.1, from coordinate 6,335 downwards.
GTAGCCTGGGCGTGGGTCAGCTCGCTAGGAAGAATAAGCATGTCAATAGCCGTTAGACATAGCACAGCCAAAACGAACCGCCCCCAGAACACCGCAGAACCGGCTCTGCCGGGCTGCTGGTGTTGCCCCCTGCAAGGGGGTTGGAGGCCACACGCAGTGGGCAAGCCTGGGGGTGAACATCATTTCTTGGCGTTGGCTTGGTTGCGCGCGACGAGCGTGGCGATCAGGCCGTCCACGCCCTTGGCGTTGATCTCGCTCGCAAACTGGCTGCGGTAGGTTTCTACCAGCCAGACGCCCAGCACGTTCAGGTTGAATATCTTCCAGCCCGCGCCTTCGCCGAGGGTCTTTTCCAGCCGGTAGTCGAGCTGGATCGGGTCGCCCTTGCCTTTGACTTCGGTGCGCACCAGCACCTCTTTGTCGTCTGCCGCCATGCGCAGGGGCTTCATTTCAACCTGTTGGTCGCTGATCTGGGCCAAGGCACCGGCGTAGGTGCGCACCAACAGGGTCTTGAACTCGTCTTGCAAGCGCTTTTGCTGCTCGGGCGTGGCCTGGCGCCAGCCGGGGCCGACGGCAGATGCCGTCATGCGCTGAAAGTTGACGCTGGGCATGATCTTGGTATCGACCAAGGCCATGATCTTGGTGACGTTGCCCTGCTGCAGGGTCTTGTCGGCCTTGATGCTGTCCAGCACGTCGGTGGAGATGCGCTTGACGATGGCGTCTGGCGCTTCATCGGCAGCCCACACGCTGACCGACGTGACGGCAGACAAGGCGAACACCACACTGGCGGCCCACTGGCCTAATAAACGACGCTTCATACGATCTTTCTCTTGGCGGAAAACCCGCATTTCCATAATGGGACAGCTGACCCCAGGGTTGACGCGCAGACTGCAGCGCCCTCGGCTTTGCTAAAAATTACATTTATTTGGCGGGATCGACAGGGAGTTCGGGCGGGTTGCCATCAAACACCGCACTGCGCCGCGCATCCAGGTAGAAGTCGCGGGTAAAGGTGTATTTATCCAACGCAGCCTCGTCCAACAGGGCGCTGGCCCGCAGCAGGCTGGCGCGCTTATCGACCAAACCCAGGCCATACAAACGGTCGCGGTCACCCGAGTGCGGCACGGCATTCAGCATGCTGCCCTGCATATCTATCGGCAGCGCAGCCGTATCGCGCAGCGTGGAAGGGCCCAGCAGCGGCAGGACCAGGTAAGGCCCCGTGGGCACGCCCCATACGCCCAGGGTCTGGCCGAAGTCTTCCTTGTGGCGCTCCAACCCCATGTCGGTGGCCAGGTCAAAAATGCCGCCCAGACCGAAGACGCTATTGATACTGAAGCGCATCCAGCTCTCGGCGGCAGCCCGGCCCTTGAACTGCAGCACGTTGTTGGCGGTGTTCCAGACCTCTTCGAGGTTGGAGAAGAAGTTGCCAACGCCCTCGCGGACCAAAGCGGGCGTGACGTAGACGTAGCCTTTGGCGACGGGTTTGACCACCGCGTTGTCCACCAGCTCGTTGAAGCTGGCCACTTTGCGGTTCATCGGCTCCAGCGGGTCGCGTGGATTGGCTTGTGGGCCAGAGGCGCAACCTGCAATCAAGCAAAAAACACCTGCAGCGCAGGTAGAGATTGCGTATTTAGCTATATTTTTCATAGTGTTCGTGGATTGAAATCCATCCTTATTTTTTGGCGGCCGGTGTTTGCGGGCCGTCGGCAGCCTTGCTGTACAGGAACTGGCTGATCAGGTTTTCCAGCACCACGGCCGACTGGGTGGCCGCAATGGTGTCGCCTGCGGCCAGGTTTTTAGCGTCGGCACCGGCTTCGATGCCGATGTATTGCTCACCCAGCAGGCCGCTGGTCAAAATTTTCAACGAGCTGTCTTTGGGAAAGGCGTACTGCGGGTCCATCGCCAGGCTGACCCGGGCCTGGAAGGTTTTGTCGTCAAAGGTGATGCTCTCCACCCGGCCCACCACCACCCCAGCGCTTTTCACCGCCGCCTTGGGTTTCAGCCCGCCGATGTTGTCGAACTTGGCGCTGACGGCGTAACCGGTTTTGAAGTTCAGCGTCAGCAAATTGGCCGACTGCAGGGCGAGGAACAGCAAGGCTGCCGCGCCCAGCAACACAAACAAGCCTACCCAGATATCGTTTTTGGAGCGTTGCATAAAACTGCCTTAAATAGAGAACATCGTGGCGGTGAGCAAGAAGTCCAGCGCCAGCACCGCCAGCGAGGCCACTACCACCGTGCGCGTGGTCGCGCGGGACACACCTTCGGGCGTGGGCTGGGCCTCAAAGCCCTGCAGCAGCGCCACAAAACTGACGGTAAAACCGAACACCACGCTTTTGACGACGCCGTTGCCCACGTCTTTCCACACATCCACGCCGCCCTGCATCTGGCTCCAGAACGAGCCGGCGTCGATACCGATCATCACCACGCCGACGACGTAACCGCCCAACACACCGACCGCGCTGAACAGCGCCGCCAACAAAGGCAGCGTTATCACCCCGGCCCAAAAGCGCGGGGCCAGAATACGGCGCACCGGGTCTACCGCCATGAGTTCCATGGCGCTGAGTTGCTCGCCCGCCTTCATCAGGCCAATGCCCGCCGTGAGCGACGTACCGGCACGCCCGGCAAACAGCAGTGCGGTGACCACCGGCCCCAGTTCACGCACCAAACTCAAGGCCACCAGCAGGCCCAGGGCCTCCGACGAACCGTAGCGCTGCAGGGTGTAATACCCCTGCAAGCCCAACACAAAGCCGACAAACAGGCCGGACACGCTGATCAACGCCAGCGAATAGTTGCCCAAAAAGTGGATTTGGTCGCGCACCAGGCTAAACCGGCGCATCGTGGGGCCGAACAGCGCCACCAGCCGTACAAATAACCGGCTGGCATTGCCAATATCGGCCAATTTAGAACGCAGCGCAAAGCCGACGTCTGCAGGTTGGTACCAACTCATCGTGGGCCTCCGGGTACTTGCAGGCCAGCGCCAAAGTCCTGCGCCACCGTAGGCGCGGGGTAGTGGAAGCGCACCGGGCCATCGGGCAAGGCGTGGATGAACTGGTAGACCAGCGGGTCGGTGCTGTTGCGCACCTCGTCCGGCGTGCCCTGGGCCACTATTTTGCCGTTGGCCAGCACCACCACCTTGTCGGCAATGCGGAAGGTCTCATCCAGGTCGTGCGACACGATGATGCTGGTCAGCCCCATGGTGTCGTTCAGGTCGCGGATCAGGCGCGCTGCGGTGCCCAGTGAAATCGGGTCCAGCCCGGCAAACGGCTCGTCGTACAGCACCAGGTCGGGGTCGAGCGCGATGGCGCGGGCCAGGGCGACGCGGCGGGCCATACCGCCCGACACCTCGCTCGGCATCAGGTCGCGCGCGCCGCGCAGGCCCACGGCATTGAGCTTCATCAGCACGATGTCGCGTACCAGCTCTTCGGACAAGTCGGTGTGCTCGCGCAGCGGAAAAGCCACGTTGTCAAACACCGTCATGTCGGTAAACAGCGCGCCGAACTGGAACAGCATGCCCATGCGACGGCGGGCTGCGTACCAGGCGGCTTGGTCGAACGTCGCCACATTGTTGCCATCCAGCAACAGTTCGCCTTTTTGCGCCTGGATTTGCCCGCCGATCAGGCGCAGCACCGTGGTCTTGCCACCGCCCGACGCGCCCATCAGCGCAGTCACTTTGCCGCGCGGAATGGACAGCGTGATGCCGTCCAGCACCGCACGCTCGCCGTACCCGAAGGTCAGCTGGCTCATTTCTACAAGGTTGTCAGAGGGGGTGGTGGTCATAAAAAGACAAAAGCCGGAACGTCTCCGGCTTTTGCATCATAAGGGATGGTCCCTAGGAATGTCGTAGCAGGCAAAATAAACATACATTCGCGAATGTATAAATTATAGTGCCTGCTCCCGCAGCAGCCTGCGGACCTACCGTGGCAGGTCGCTGAAGCCCATCAGGAACTCATCGACTGACCGCGCAGCCTGACGGCCTTCGCGGATGGCCCAAACCACCAGCGATTGGCCCCGGCGGATGTCGCCTGCCGCAAACACCTTGGGCACGTTGGTGGCATAGCCGCCCGTGAAGTCGGTGTGGGCCTTGGCGTTGCCACGGGCGTCTTTGTCGATGCCAAAGGCGTCCAGGATGTTGGCCACGGGGCTGACGAAGCCCATGGCCAGCAGCACCAGATCGGCCGCCATCACCACCTCGGTACCTGGAACTTCGACCAACTTGCCGTCCTTGAACTCCACGCGCACGGTCTTCAGACCGGTGACCTTGCCTTTTTCGCCGATGAACTCCTTGGTGGAGATGGCGAATTCGCGGTCGCAGCCTTCGTCGTGGCTGGAGCTGGTGCGCAGCTTGATCGGCCAGTAGGGCCAGGTCATGGGGCGGTTTTCTTCTTCGGGCGGACGCGGCATCACCTCAAACTGGGTGACGCTGACCGCGCCGTGGCGGTTGCTGGTGCCCACGCAGTCGGAGCCGGTGTCGCCACCGCCGATGACGATGACTTTCTTGCCATCGGCGCGCAGCTGGCCTTTGAGCTTGTCGCCCGCGTTGACCTTGTTCTGCTGGGGCAGGAACTCCATGGCGAAATGGATGCCGTCCAGCTCGCGCCCAGGTACGGGCAGGTCGCGCGACTGCTCGGCACCGCCGGTCAGCACCACGGCGTCAAAGTCTTTTTGCAGCTGCTCGGGGGTGATGGTTTCCTTGGCCCAGTTGGTGACCTTGGAGTCCTTGCCCAGCGGGTCTTTGGCTGCGCCGACCATGACACCGGTGCGGAAGGTCACGCCTTCGGCCTGCATCTGCGCCACGCGGCGGTCGATGTGGCTCTTTTCCATCTTGAAGTCGGGAATGCCGTAGCGCAGCAGGCCGCCCACACGGTCGTTCTTCTCGAACAAGGTCACGTCATGGCCTGCGCGGGCCAGTTGCTGCGACGCCGCCAGGCCTGCGGGGCCAGAGCCCACCACGGCCACTTTTTTACCGGTCTTGTGCTTGGCCACGCGCGGCTGCACCCAGCCCTCGTCCCAGGCGCGGTCGATGATGGCGTGTTCGATGGACTTGATGCCCACGGCTTCGCCAGCCACGTTCAAGGTGCAGGCTGCCTCGCAGGGTGCGGGGCAGATGCGGCCGGTGAACTCGGGGAAGTTGTTGGTGCTGTGCAGCACCTCGATGGCGTTCTTCCAGTCGCCCCGGTACACCAAGTCGTTGAAGTCCGGGATGATGTTGTTGACCGGGCAACCGTTGTTGCAGAACGGAATGCCGCAGTCCATGCAACGCGCGCCCTGGACCTTGGCCTGCTTTTCATCCAGCCCGACCACAAATTCCTTGTAGTGTTTCAAACGCTCGGCTGCGGGCTTGTAGCCCTCTTCCAGCCGGCCGTATTCCATAAAGCCTGTGACTTTTCCCATGATTAATCCTATTCTTTACTTAAGCTTTATTTCACGGAAGCTGCTTCTGTTTTGATAGCTGCCTGTGCAGGTGCTGCCTGCGCCAGAGCCACTTTTTTCGCATGAAGCTCACCCAGGGCACGCTGGTACTCCAGCGGGAACACCTTGACAAACTTGCCGCGCGATTCGGTCCAGGTGTCCAGCAGGTCGCGGGCACGCTTGCTGCCGGTCCAGCGGTTGTGGTCTTCCAGCAGCTTTTTCAGCTGGGCTTCGTCGGTCTGGCCGTTGTGCCACTGGTCGGCTACGCCCATGCCCTGCTGTTCGCCCGATGGCAGCACTTTTTCGAGTGACACCATGGACATATTGCAGCGCTTGGCGAACTGGCCGTCTTCATCAAACACATAGGCCACGCCACCGCTCATACCTGCCGCGAAGTTGCGGCCGGTCTTGCCCAGAATCAACGCCGTGCCGCCGGTCATGTATTCGCAACCGTGGTCGCCCGTGCCTTCGACCACCGTGGTGGCACCCGACAAACGCACCGCGAAACGCTCCCCGGCTACGCCGCTGAAGAAAGATTCGCCGCTGGTCGCGCCGTACATCACCGTGTTACCCACGATGGTGTTCTGCGTAGGGTTGCCCCGGAAGTCGATGCTGGGGCGCACCACAATCCGGCCGCCGCTCAAGCCCTTGCCGGTGTAGTCATTGGCATCGCCAATCAGGTACAGGGTGATGCCGTTGGCCAGGAAGGCGCCGAAGGACTGGCCGCCCGTGCCTTCCAGCTGAATGCGGATGGTGTCGTCGGGCAGGCCCTCGGGGTGCACCTTGGTCAGCGCGCCCGAGAGCATAGCCCCCAGCGAGCGGTTGACGTTGCGCGCCACTTCCATGAACTTGACCTTTTCACCGCGCAGGATGGCGGGCTGCGATTTCTCGATCAGCACGTTGTCCAGCGACTTCTCCAGGCCGTGCTCTTG
>CANFZJ010000091.1 GCA_947451445.1 Comamonadaceae bacterium | reverse complement strand
GAAGATGCGGTTCAGCGCCTGGTAGCTGTTGTTGGCGTGCAGCGTGGCCATGCACAAATGGCCGGTCTGGGCGTAGGCGATGGCCGCCGACATGGTTTCGCGGTTGCGGATTTCGCCGAACAGGATCACGTCCGGGGCCTGGCGCAGCGCGTTTTTCAGCGCAATCTCCAGCGACGCGGTGTCGGAGCCGATTTCGCGTTGGTTGATCACCGAGCGCTTGTTTTTGTACAGGTACTCGATGGGGTCTTCAATGGTCAGGATGTGGCCGCCTACGTGCTGGTTGCGGTGGTCCACCATGGCCGCTTGCGTGGTGGTTTTGCCTGCTCCAGTGGAGCCCACCATCAAGATCAGTCCGCGCTTTTGCAGCACCAGCTCGCCCAGCACCGCCGGTACGTTCAGGCTGGCCAGTAGCGGCACTTCCACATTGATGTAGCGGATCACCACCGAATAGCTGCCGCGCTGGCGCATGGCGCTGATACGAAAGCGCCCCACGTTCGGCACCGACAGCGCCATGTTCAGTTCGCCAGTGGACTCCAGCTCGGTGATGCGCGCGGGCGGAATCACCTCGGCCAACAGGGTGCGCGGCGCATCAAACTGCAGCAACTGGCCGTTGATGGGCACGCAATTGCCGTTGATACGGATTTGTGCCGATGCGTTCGGCGACAGGTAAACGTCGGAGGCTTTTTTCTCCTGCATCAAGCGCAAGATGCGTTCCATAGTGCTCATTTGTAACACCCCCAGGCTACACACTTCGTGTTTTCGCCAACCCCCTTGCAGGGGGCGATACCAGCAGCCCGGCAAAGCCGGTTCTGCGGTATCTCACGGACAAACCGTGGCGTCTTCCAGCGTGGTCGTGGGGTGTTCATGGCGATCAGTCCCGGAGTAAGTCGTTCAGGCTGGTCTTGGAACGGGTTTGGGCATCCACGCGCTTGACGATGATGGCCGCGTACAGGCTGTACTTGCCGCCATCTTTGGGCAGGGTACCGCTGATGACGACCGAGCCGGAGGGGATGCGGCCGTAGGTGACGGTGTCGGTGGCGCGGTCGTAAATGGGGGTGCTCTGGCCGATGTACACGCCCATCGAGATGACTGAGTTCTCTTCCACCACCACGCCTTCGACCACTTCAGAGCGCGCGCCGACGAAGCAGTTGTCTTCGATGATGGTGGGGCCGGCCTGCAGGGGTTCCAGCACGCCGCCGATGCCGACGCCGCCGCTCAGGTGCACGTTTTTGCCGATCTGCGCGCAGGAACCGACGGTAGCCCAGGTATCGACCATGGTGCCTTCACCCACGTAGGCACCAATGTTGACGTAGGACGGCATCAGCACCGCACCCTTGGCGATGAAGCTGCCCCGGCGCGCCACGGCAGGCGGCACCACGCGCACGCCGGTGGCCTTCATTTCGTCGGCGCTGAGGTGGGCGAACTTGGTGGGCACCTTGTCGTAGAAGCCCAGCGAACCGGCCTGGATGATCTCGTTGTCCTTCAGGCGGAAGGACAGCAGCACGGCTTTTTTGATCCACTGGTGCACGGTCCATTGGCCGACGGCTTCGCGGGTGGCTACGCGCAGGCGGCCATTGTCCAGCTCGTTCAGCACGTGTTCTACAGCGTCGCGCACTTGCGGGGAGGCGGCGGTGGGGGACAGGTTGGCGCGGTCTTCCCAGGCGGCTTCGATGGTGGTTTGGAGTTGTTGGGTCATAGTCTTCTCAGTTTTTGGATTGAATGAATTGGCGGATACGTTGCGCAGCTTCTGCGCATTCGGCGGTTTCGGCCACCAGGGCCATGCGGATGCGTTGGCGACCGGGGTTGTGGCCGTGGGCCTCGCGGGCCAGGTAGCTGCCGGGTAACACGGTCACATTGTAGGCAGCCAGCAGGTCGCGGGCGAAGGCGGCGTCGCTGTCAAGCCCATCCACGGTGGCCGCGCCGGGCACGGCGGCCCACAGGTAAAAGCCCGCGTCGGGCAGGGCCACATCCATCACTTCGGCCAGGATGGGGGTGACCTGGGCAAACTTGGACCGGTACAGCGCGCGGTTGTCCACCACGTGCTGCTCATCGTTCCAGGCCGCGATGCTGGCGCTTTGCACCACCGGGCCCATGGCGCTGCCGTGGTAGGTGCGGTAGAGCAAGAACGGTGCGATCAACGCCGCGTCACCCATTACAAAACCGCTGCGCAGACCGGGCACGTTGCTGCGCTTGGACAGGCTGGTGAAGGCGATGAGGTTTTTGAAGTCGCTGCGGCCCAGTTTGGCAGCGGCCTCCAGCCCGCCCAGCGGAGCTTCATCGCGGAAGTAGATTTCGCTGTAGCACTCGTCCGAGGCGATCACAAAGCCGTATTTATCGCTCAGGTCGAACAGTTTTTGCCACTCAATCAGCGGCATCACCGCGCCGGTGGGGTTGCCGGGCGAACAGACGAACAGCAGCTGGGTGCGCGCCCATACCTCGGCGGGCACGCTGTCCCAGTCCACGCAGAAGTTGCGCGCCGGGTCGCTGGGCGCGTAGTAAGGCGTGGCACCGGCCAGCAAGGCTGCGCCTTCGTAGATTTGGTAGAACGGGTTCGGGCAGACCACGGTGGCCCCGGCTTTTGTGGGGTCGATCACCGTTTGGGCAAAGGCAAACAAGGCCTCGCGCGAGCCGTTGACGGGCAGCACCTGGGTCGATGGGTTCAGTGTCAGGCCGTAGCGGCGCTGCACCCAGTGGGTGAACGCGGACCGCAGCGCCGGGTCGCCCGCGGTGGGGGGGTAGCCCGACAGACCTTTGACGCCGCCGACCATCGCCGTTTCAATGAACGCAGGCGTCGCGTGCTTGGGCTCACCAATGCCCAGGCTGATCGGTCGGTAGGCGGGGTTGGGGGTGACGGTGGCAAAAAGCTGCTTCAGCCGCTCGAAGGGGTAGGGCTGTAGTTTGGATAACAAGGGGTTCATGGGGCAGGATTATGAAACACCCCCAGGCTCCACACTGCGTGTTTCCGCCTCCCCCCTTGCAGGGGGCGATACCAGCAGCCCGGCATAGCCGGTTCTGCGGTATCACTGGATGTGATGGCTCGCTACGCATCGTCTGGGGAGGTCTGCACTTATCATTCTGGCCACAATTTGAAGGAATCTGACATGACCGTATTTACCAAAGTAGTGCTGTTTACCGACACCGATGGCCGTGCCCGCTTCCGCGACGAGGTGCTAGCGCTGACCGAGGGCAAGCCTAGCTCCCAGTTGTCGCCCCTGCTGCCCAGCGGAGGTTACCAACTGCGGCACAGCCCGGTGGGTTTCAAAAGTACGTTTCACTGCACGGGAGAACCGCAGTGGGTGGTGATTTTGGGCGGGCAGATGGAGATTGGGCTGCAAGGTGGCGTGTCGCGCATCTTCAAGGCCGGGGAGCACTTTTATTCGGCCGACGTGCTGCCCGAGGGAGCCACCTTTGACCCCGCCGTGCACGGGCACTGGAGCCAGCAGGTGGGTGGCGAGCCGCTGGTCACGATGTTTGTGCGGGGGTAATCAATTTCAGCGGACTACGCTGTGTCAAGTCGTCCATGTAACCGTCAATCCCCGCCCCTTCGCGCTCCAGAAAGCGCTCTACCGCGTCGGCAAACGCCGGGTGGGCCAGCCAGTGGGCGCTGGTGGTTTTGACCGGCAGCAGGGCACGGGCCATCTTGTGTTCGCCCTGCGCGCCGCCCTCAAACCGGGCGTAGCCGTGGGCGATGCACCAGGCTAGCGGCTGGTAGTAGCAGGCTTCAAAGTGCAGGCAATCGACCCGCTCCAGCGCGCCCCAGTAACGGCCGTAAGCCACTTTAGGGCTTTTTAGGCCGTTAGAGCAGTTGGTGTCTGCGGTGATAGCTATCAAACTGCTAGCAATAGGGCGTTGGTCGCGTTCGGCAATGAACAGCAGCCAGTGCTCCGGCAGGGTGTCTGCCATGCGCTGGAAGAAGTCGCGGCTCAGGTAAGGGGCGTTGCCGTGCTCCAGGTAGGTGCGCTCATAGCAACGGTAGAAAAAGTCCCAGTCTTGCGGCGTGATGGCGCGGCCCTGGGCGTGGCGGAATGTCACCCCCGCATCGGCCACCTTGTGGCGCTCTTGGCGGATTTTTTTGCGTTTGTCTTGGGCCAGTGAGGCGAGGAAGTCGTCGAAATCGCGGTAGCCATCGGCTGTTTCGCCGCCGGGCCGCCCCAAGGCGAAATGCACCCCCTCGGGGGGCAGCGCAGCACACGGAGTGGCAAGCGTGGGGGCCTTGTTCGTCCAGTGGAACTGCACCGTGTGGCGCAGCATCAGGCCCGCGTCGGCGCAGGCGGCCACGTCGTCCGGGTTGGCAAACAGCACGTGCAATGACGACAGTTCCTGTTGGTCGCACCAGGCCAGTAGCGCCTGCACCAGCACCGCCCGGGCTGCCGCGTCGCGCGCCAACAGCCGGGTGCCGGGCACCGGGGTGAAGGGCGCGGCGACCACGGCTTTGGGGTAGTAGGGCACGCCGTGCTGCTGGTAGGCATTGGCCCAGGCCCAGTCGAACACGTATTCACCGTAGGAATGGCTCTTCAGGTACAGCGCGCAGGCGGCATGCAAGTTGCTATCCAGCCATACGGTGATGAGCCGCAGGGTCCAGCCCGTGGCGGGCGTGGCACTGCCGCTACCCAGCAGGGCGGCCAGGTAGGCGTGGCGCATGAACGGGCTGGGCTCGGCGTCCCGCGCCAGCAGGGCGTCCCAGGCGTCGGGCGCTAGCTGGGCCGGGTCGTCCAGTACCCGGATGACATAATCAGCCGCAGCCTTTTCCCCCTCAGCAGATTGCATATTCATTAGCTTCCATGACCCTCAAAATTTGTGTTGCCCAGCTTAATTTTGTCGTCGGCGACCTGGCCGGCAACGCACAAAAAATCATTGCTGCGGCGCGCGCCGCCTATGCCGATGGCGCGCGGCTGGTGCTGACGCCCGAGCTGTCGATTTGTGGCTACGCGGCCGAAGATTTATTTCTGCGCCCCGCCTTCACCGCTGCTTGCGATGATGCCGTGAAAACGGTGGCCCGCGAACTTGCCGGGTTAAAAGGCCTGGCGGTGGTGGTCGGCCACCCCAGCGGCGTGGACGCCCGCACCAAGTCGGTGGCGGTGCAGCACCGTTTCAACGCGGCCAGCGTGTTCAGCGAAGGCCAACTGGTCGCCGCCTACGCCAAGCGCGAGCTGCCCAATTACCAGGTGTTTGACGAGCGCCGCTACTTCACGCCCGGCCAAGGTGTGTGCGTGTTTGCGGTGGAGGGCGTGCGGGTCGGCCTGTTGGTTTGCGAAGATGCCTGGTTTACCGAGCCGGCCCAACTGGCCAAAGACGCCGGGGCCGAGCTGCTGGCCGTCATCAACGCGTCGCCGTTCCACATGGGCAAGGGCGGCGAGCGGGTGGCGCGCATGGCCGACCGGGCCCGCAGCGTGGGCCTGCCGCTGGTGTATGCGCACCTGGTGGGTGGGCAGGACGAAGTGGTGTTCGATGGTGGCTCGTTCTGCGTCAACGCCAACGGCGCGCTGTCGGGTCGGGCTCCGAGCTTTAAAGAAAACCTGTTCTTTGCGCAGACCCGGTATGCGGGAGCAGCTATTGAATTGGTAGCAAGCATAGAACCCGAGCGCAGCCTGCACGCCGAGCTGTGGGATGCGCTGGTGCTGGGCCTGCGCGACTACGTGGGCAAAAACCGCTTCCCCGGTGTGCTGCTGGGCCTGTCGGGCGGCATCGACTCGGCTCTGGTGCTGGCGATTGCGGTGGACGCGCTGGGCAAAGACCGCGTGCGCACGGTGATGATGCCGTCGCCCTATACGGCCGATATTTCGTGGATTGACGCGCGCGACATGGCGGCGCGGGTAGGCGTGCAGTACGATGAAATCTCCATCCTGCCCGAGTTTGAGGCGTTCAAGGCATCGCTGGCCCCGCACTTTGTGGGCCGGGTCGAAGACACCACCGAAGAAAACATCCAGGCCCGCATCCGCGGCACGTTGCTGATGGCACTGAGCAACAAGTTCGGCAGCATCGTCGTCACCACCGGCAACAAGAGCGAGATGGCCACCGGCTACTGCACGCTGTACGGCGACATGGCGGGCGGCTTTGCGGTGATCAAAGACGTGGCCAAAACCCTGGTATTTGCGCTGGCCCGCTGGCGCAATGACAACGACCCCTATGGCACCGGCAGCAACCCCATCCCCGAGCGCATCATCACCCGCCCGCCCAGTGCGGAGCTGCGCGCCGACCAGACCGACCAGGACAGCCTGCCGCCCTATGAGGTGCTGGACGCGATTCTGGAGCTGTACATGGAAAACGACCAGAGCCTGGACTCGATCATCGCCGCCGGGTTTGACCGGGCCGACGTGGAACGGGTTACCCGGCTCATCAAAATCAACGAATACAAACGCCGCCAGTCGCCGGTGGGTATCCGCGTAACCCACCGCAGTTTTGGCAAAGATTGGCGCTATCCTATTACCAGTACCTTCCGCGCTTAAATTTACAACACCGAGACATAGACCCCATGAAGCAAATTACCGCCATCCTCAAACCCTTCAAGCTCGAAGAAGTGCGCAGCGCCTTGGCCGAATGCGGCGTTACCGGGCTGACCGTGACCGAAGTCAAGGGCTTTGGCCGCCAAAAAGGCCACACCGAGCTCTACCGGGGCGCCGAATACGTGGTGGACTTCTTGCCCAAGGTGAAGGTCGAGGTGGTGGTGAAGACCGACCAGGTGGAGCGTTGCATCGACGCCATCGTCCGTGCAGCCCGCACTGGCAAGATTGGCGACGGCAAGATTTTCGTCACCAGCGTGGAGCGCGTGCTGCGCATCCGCACCGGCGAGCAGGACGAGTCGGCAGTTTAGGCTGCAAACCGCTGGTAGAGTGCCAGCAGCCAGATGCAGGCGGCCATCAGCAGGCTCAGCAGTACCGCCGCACTGCCCATGTCTTTGGCGCGTTTAGACAGGGGGTGCCACTCTGGGCCCACGCGGTCAATGGCGGCTTCGACGCCGGTATTGAGCAGCTCGACCACCATCACAGCCACGACCGAGCCCGCCAGCAAAGCGAACTCGACCCAGGTTTGGGACAAGTAGGCGGCCAGCGGCACCAGGACGATGGCGGCGATGGCTTCCTGGCGAAAGGCGGTTTCTCCCCAGGCAGCGCGTAACCCGGCCAGCGAATACCCAGTGGCATGCCAGAGTCTGGTGAGCCCTTGGCGGGACTTTTGGGCGTTGGGTGCTTCGTGTGCCATGGCTTAACGGCTCAGGGGAAGGGAGGCGATCAACCGTGTCCCTGCGATGGCATCGTGCCAAAACTGGTGTTGTGGATGAAAGCGGCTCAGCAATGCCCACAATGCCACCCAACCCAGTAGCAGCACCATGGTTTCACCCACAGGCAGGGTAAAAGGGGCCATGGCTGCCAATGGTGGTAAGAACCAGACCCAGCTGGCGGCGTAGCGCAGCAAGGCGCGGCGCTGGGTTAACGCCTGGCCTTGGCTGTTCACCACACGGATGTTCCAGGTTTTCATAGCCAGGGTCTGCCCTTTGGACCAAAACCAGGTGAAATAAATACCAAAAATAACGAACAAAAAAGCCTGCAGGCCAGGGCGGTTGTCCATCGCGTTGCGGGTTTGGCTGAGGGTGCCGAACAAATAACCCGAGATGAACACTACACCAAACATCAACATCCCCTCGTACAGCCAGCAAGCCATACGGCTGCGCAGGCTGGGTGCGGTGAAAAGGGGCTGGGGTGCGCTGGTCTCCAATGCCGCCCTCATTGCACGGCCGGCTTGGCAGGATGGGCCGGGTCGGGGGCGGCTATGCCATGGCGACTTATATGCAGGGGAGCCAATGGCAACAGGGTTTTTGCGTCGATCTGGTGCGGTTGTGCCGCAATGGAAGGGCCCTTGAGGTCGTCCTTGGGCGGCGGCACCATGGCTAACTTTTGCGTGGGTACGAGCTTGCTCGCGATGGCCGCACCGGGGAGTTTGCGCGGCGCGCTGTGGGCCAGTTTTTCTTTTTCTTCTGGGTCCAGCGTTTGGTAAGCCTCCCATTTAGCCTGCTTTTCGGTCGGGGCGAGGCGCTTGGTCTCAGAGAAGTTCAGCCGCGCCTGGTTACGTTGCACCGGGCTGAGTTTGCCCCAGTCCAGCATACGTTCATGCAGGTTGGTCTGTTCGGCGGGCGACATTTTGGCGAAATTTAACGACAAAGTCAGCCATTTGCGCTTTTGCGGCTCATTCAATGCGTTCCAGTGGGGTTCCAATGGGCTCAGCGCCTGCTGCTGGGCTGGAGCGAGGTCTTTCCACAAAGGTTTTGGATCGGGCTTGCTTGCCGCAGCCAGCGGCATGGGCGCAACGGCGAGTTTTTCCTGGGCGAGTACGCCCAGTGCGGTCACCATGCTGCCGATGCAAATGAGACCGACCAGCGTAGCGCGGGCAGGTGAAAGTGAAAAGAAAAGCCCCTGCAATAGCTGCATCCGTGTAGTGTCCGTTGAACGTGAAGGCGCTCCCATGTGCTGGTGCGGCTGTGCCGCTGGCGCAATAGAAGTTATTGGGTTGCGTTGCCGCTGGTTTTGAGATAAGCAACAAAACCTGGGTCAGTGTACGCCGCAGTCGGCAGGTCGTCGCTCAAAAGTGCAGCATCTACTTCGGCCAGTTCATTGGTGCGGTTGTCGTCTTGCACTACATAAATAGTAAGCAGGCCCGCGACCAGCGCCACCAACGGAAGGGCAGATGCGAACCGGTTCCACCAGCCAGGGCTGTCGTTGCCAAAAGTCAGTGCAGCCGTGCCGCCACCTTGGCTGGCCACCACTGTGGCGGATCGCATGGCGACCGCCTTGCGGTGGGACAAAGCTTGCATGCGGGCAACGCGCAGGCGTTCGGAGATGTCATGTGGCAGGGCGTCGGCAGCTTCGGAGAGGCGGGCCGTCACGCGACGGGCAAAGACGTCTTCCGGCGTTGCCAGCAGGTGGATGTGGTGCGCGGTCATAAATGTATTCCTCTGGCCTTGAGTGCTTTGCTGAGCGCCTGAACTGCACGGGAGCAGTGGGTTTTAACGCTGCCTTCCGAGCAGCCCATGGCGCTGGCGGTTTCGGCAACGTCCATCTCCTCCCAGTAACGCATCAAGAACGCTTCTCGTTGACGCGCCGGTAACTCTTGTATCTGGTTGTCGATTTGATGCAAGACTTGTGCCCGGCGGGTGGTGTCTTCGGCGCTTTCCGTACGCTCTGATGCATCGGACAGTTGAAAAGTTTCCAGTAAATCGAAATCTCCGTCGCCGTCGCCTGATTCGAAGTCGCTCATGTTGGAGAACAAGGCGTTGCGGGTTTTCTGGCGGCGGAACCAGTCCAGTGTGCAGTTGGACAAGATGCGCTGAAACAGCATGGGCAGTTCGTCCACGGGCTTGTCGCCGTAGTGCTCTGCCAGTTTCATCATGCTGTCTTGCACGATGTCCAGGGCGGACTCCTCGTTGCGCACATGGTAGAGCGAGCGTTTAAAGGCACGCTTTTCGACGCTTTTGAGGAAGTCAG
>CANFZJ010000090.1 GCA_947451445.1 Comamonadaceae bacterium | reverse complement strand
GCATGCCGGGCTCCAGCATGTCGGGGGTGAGGATGGTGGCGTTGGTTTTGTCGGCGGTGACGGTGGTGACGATGTCGGCCCCGCGCACGGCCTCCAAGGTGCTGGCGCAGACCACCACGGTCAGGCCCGTGCCGCGCAGGTTGTGCTCCAGCTTGGCAGTGGCGGCAGGATCGGTGTCGAACAGGCGCACTTCCTGAATACCCAGCAGGTGGTGGAAGGCCAGCGCCTGGAATTCGCTTTGCGCGCCGTTGCCGATCAGCGCCATGCTGCGGCTGTTGGGTCGGGCCAGGGCACGGGCAGCGACGGCCGAGGTGGCGGCGGTGCGGATGGCGGTGGTCAGGGTCAGCTCACTCAGCAGCTCGGGCACGCCGGTGGCCACGCTGGCCAGCACGCCAAACGCCATCACCGTGGGCAGGCCGTGCAGGGCGTTGTTCTTGGGGTGGCCGTTGACGTATTTGAAGGCGTAGCTGGCAGCGTCGGCAATCGGCATCAGCTCGATCACGCCGTCTTCGGAGTGGCTGGCCACGCGGGCGCATTTGTCAAACGACTCCCAGCGCAGAAAGTCGGCCTGGATGGTCTCGGCCATGCCATGCAGGCAAGCAGCCAAGCCCTTGCGCTGGACGATGGTGGCCACGTCATGGGCGCTGAGGAAGGGGGTAGCAACGAGGGAGGTGGAAGTCATGGTGTGGGCCTTGTGTGAACTGCCTCCAGTGTCGCCAGACGCCGTGTCAATGTAAATCGGCAAGTTTGCTTGCTTATTGCTGAAATATTGACGTTTTGCCAGCACCTACTACCAAAACGTTAATTTTTGACACAACAAGCATTGCCAATGCAAAAAAGCCACCCGGCAGGCCGGGTGGCTTTTTTGTGTGCATGGTTCAAACCAAACCGGCAGATGCCGGTAGGGATTTAGAACGCGTGCTGGATGCCAATAGCGTACAGGTCGCCCTTGGTCTTCACGCCAGCAGAGGTCTTGTCTTCTGCGTGGGTGTAGCCGGTGTACACAAAGGTACGCTTGGACAGGGAGTACTTGGCACCCAGGCCCAGGCCTTGGCGCTTGTTACCGTCAGCACCGCTAGCCAGCTTGTCTTTGGAGTAAGCGTAGCCGGTAGACAGAATCAGAGCTGGGCTGACAGGAACGTCAACACCGAACTGGTACTGGTTGCTCTTGGTGTCGTTCGTAGCAACGTGGTGGTTGTAGCTGCCCAGCAGCTTGACAACGCCCAGATCGTACGAAGCGTTCAGCAGCGTGTCTTTGTGTGCAGCGGAAGAAGCAGCAGCCAAGGTAGCCATTTGGCTTTCTTGGTAACCCAGGCTCACAGCCACAGGGCCGCCAGCGTACTGAACGTTCACAGCGGTCACGCCCTTGGCAGGGGTGGTAGCCGTCTTGTTTTCGCCCAGGGAGTAGCTAGCAGCGCCGGTCACGCCAGCAAAGCTGGGGCTAGCGTAGTAAATGGTGTTGGCAGGACGGGAAACGTAGTTGTTAGCCCAAACCGTGTTAGCTGGGGACAGGATGGAGTCCCACAGTGGGTTGGCGGCGATGCTGATGTCGTCGTATGCCGTGGTGGTGTTGCCCAGACGGACTTCACCGAAACCACCGGTCAAACCAACGTACGACTGGCGATTGAAAATGGAGCCAGCCTTGCCGCTAGCGCCGGTGTCAACAGCAAAGCCGTTTTCCAGCACGAAGATGGCCTTCAAGCCGCCGCCCAGATCTTCCGAGCCCTTCAGGCCGAAACGGCTGCCGTTTACGCCGCCGTCTTCCATCGCGTTTTTGCGAACGCCACCGGTGATCTTGGACGATTGCAGGTTCACGTCAACCAGACCGTACAGGGTCACGGACGATTGGGCCATTACAGCGCCGGTAGCAGCTACAGCAGCCAAAGCGATCAGGGTTTTTTTCATGGGTATTCCTTTGGGGTTGAAAAAATTGACTGATGAAGTTTGCAGCAAAACTGTCACAAATTAGCGATAACCCTCGTATTTCGTCATGCATTGTTGTTATCTGTACACAGCTTTACGCGTGATTAACATAGGTATTTTCCACAACGCCATGAACTATTGTCTTATTGTTAGAAATTGTGATGGCTGGCTAGTTTTCTAGCGTTATGCAAGCAACAAGTCGCACAATGGCAACATGGATGCCGTAGACCACCAGTTGCTTTCCCTCATGCGCCAAGACGCGCGTACCACCGTCGCCACACTGGCGCACAAGCTGGGCGTATCGCGCGGCACGGTGACCAACCGCATCACCAAGCTGGAAGACGCGGGCGTGATCGTCGGTTACACGGTACGGTTACGGCCCGACGCGCAGCCCCAGGGCATTGCGGCCTGGATGTCGATTGCGGTAGAGGGCAACACCACCCGTGCCGTCATAGACAGCCTGCTGGGCGAGCCGGGGGTGGCCAGCCTGCACGACACCAATGGCCGCTGGGACTTGCTGGCCGAATTGCGTGCCGCCAATTTGTCCGAACTGTCGCAGGTGCTGGAACGCATTCGGCTGGTACGCGGCATCCGCAACACCGAAACCAGCATCCACCTGGATACCTACCGTCTTTCGTAGCCATGTACACCTTGCTGGACCTGGACCGCATCGACCTGAAAATCCTGGATTTTCTACAGGAAGACGGGCGTATTTCCAACCTGAAACTGGCCGAAAAAGTAGCTTTGTCGCCCACCGCCGTGCTGGCACGGGTGCAACGGCTGACCAAGGACGGCTACATCCTGGGCTACGAGGCCCGGCTGAACCCGCTGCAGCTGGGCGCGGCGATGCTGGTGTTTGTCGAGGTACTGCTGGACCGCACCACGCCCAATGTGTTCGACGCCTTCAAGGCCGCCGTGCAGGTGTACCCCGAAATCATGGAATGCCACATGGTGGCCGGTGGCTTTGACTACCTGCTGAAAACCCGCATGGCCGATATGGGGGCCTACCGAACCTTTGCGGGCACGGTGCTGTGGCAACTGCCGGGCGTGCGCGAAACCCGTACCTACGCAGTGATGGAGGAGGTCAAAAACTCCACCCGTCTGCGCTTGCCATGAGCACCCTGCGTGCGGCATTGCGGTGCATGGGGGCAGCGCTGTGCGTCTGGGCCAGCCTGGGCCCGGCCTGGGCAGCTCCCGCACTGCCGATTGAGCGGCTGGGCATGCCAGACACCCTGGTAGGCATCTTGAGCTACGCCCGCTGGCCCGATGAATCGGCGCCTTTGCGCCTGTGTGTGGTGGGCCGCAGCGTCCATGCCGAACGCTTTTTGCAAGAAGGGCTGGAAGGGCTGGTGCAGCGGCCTATCGTGGCGCAGCGGCTCACTGTGGAATACCAAGCAGTCGCCCAGTGCGACGCGCTGTATCTGGGTGTCTTGGACGAGGCTAGCTGGCGGCGCATGCAGGTCCAACTCATCGGCCAGCCGGTGCTGACCGTGTGCGAACGGTCTGCCGCCTGCGCAGCAGGGGGCATGGTGTCGCTGGACATCAGTGACAGCAACAATGTGCAGTTTGAGGTCAATCTGGATGCCGTGGCGCGTGGCAGCGTACGGTTGAATCCCAAGGTACTGCGGTTGGGACGCCGCCCGCCCAAACCGGCACCATGATGGCCCAGCCCACCCCCAGCGCCCCCGTGGGCCCGCGCATGAGCCTGCTGGCCATACTGCAGCAAGCCCACTTCAAAGTGGCCATGCTGATGATGCTGTCCGTCGGTGTGGTGCTGACCCTGGCCGCCTTGATGGCGCTGCGCACCTCGGTACAGCACAACCTGCAACTGATGGCCCGCTCGATTGCCTACACGGTCGAGGCGGCGGTGGTCTTCAGAGACACCCCCGCCATCCAGGAATCGCTGGAGCTGATAGCGCAACAAGAAGCCCTGTCCAGCGCCGATATTGTGGACAGCCACGGCACGCTGCTGGGGCAGTACCTGCAGCCCCAGCACACCCTGCTGCAGTCCGTAGGCGACCGCATCGCCGCCCTGCTCTTGCCCCAGCCCAGCACCGCGCCGGTCATGTTCCAAGGCAAACAAATCGGCACGGTGCAGTTGCGTGGCAACGGGGCCGGATTTGTGGGGTTCATCGGTACCGGCCTGGCGGGTTTGCTGGCCTGCGTGGCATTGGGCGCTATGGCCGTACGCCAGTTGTCACGGCAAATCCAGCGCGACATCATGCAGCCCGTGCAAGCCTTGATCGCCATGACCGATACGGCCCGGCGGGAGCACCACACCAGCGCCCGCGCGCCCGCCACCCGCATCGCCGAGCTGCACCAACTGGGCGAAGACTTCAACGCCCTGCTGGTCGAAATCGCGGCGCAGCGGGTGCAGATGCAGCAAGACAACCAGTCTCTGGCACACCTGGCCAACCACGACAGCCTGACCGGCCTGCCCAACCGGGCCTACTTTCGCCGCCGCCTGACCCGCGCGCTGCAAGACGCCCAGCCCCCCGGCAGCGGGCTGGCGGTGCTGTACCTGGACAACGACCACTTCAAGCTGGTCAACGACCAGCATGGCCACGCCGCCGGGGATGCGTTGCTGGTCGAAGTGGCGCGCCGGGTGCAGGCGCAGGTGCGTGAAAACGACGTGGTAGCCCGCCTGGGGGGGGACGAGTTTGCGGTTCTGCTGGCTCCGCTGCACAACACGGAAGACGCCGCCCGCATTGCCGACAAAATCATCGCCAGCATGGCCACGCCACTGGCAGTGCGGCACGGGCAGCACATTGTCCCGTCCATCAGCATCGGCATCGCCATCTATCCGCTGCACGGCCACACCGCCGAACAACTGCTGCGCGCCGCCGACCGGGCCATGTACCGCGTAAAAACCCGCCAACGCGGAGGGCACCATATATTCAACCCCCATTCCGACAACAGCGACTTCAGGGAGCCACTTTGACACGATTGCGCCATCCCCTACCCCCTGTGCACCAGGCTGACCGCCGCCGACTACTGGGCTGGGTAAGTGCGGGCACGCTGCTGGTCTTGGCCGCCTGCCAGACACCACCGCCCGCCGCAGACCCGCAAACGCAGCGCGCCACCGCCTTAAAAAACCTGGGCTTCAAACGCACCGACGAGGGCTGGGAGTTCGACATATCGGGCAAATTGCTGTTCGACACCGCATCCGACGCGCTGGATGCCGACAGCCAGGCCAGCGCCAGCCGCATTGGCCTGGCGCTGGCGCAGCTGGGCATCGCGCACCTGCGGGTCGAAGGGCATACCGACAACGTGGGGTCGGCGCAGTCCAACTACAGCCTGTCGCTGCGCCGCGCCGAAGCCGTCGCCCGCGTGCTGGCCGCGCAGGGCTTGCCGCTGGCGCAGATACAGGTGCGCGGCCTGGGCAAGGACCGCCCGGTAGTAGACAACGACACCGCCGAGGGCCGCCTGCAAAACCGCCGGGTCGCGGTGATCGTACCGGTGCAGTAGCCCGGCTTGCAGAGCAAAATTCGGACTACCCATAAAAACACCATCCCGCGCACATAGAACGTGCGCCAACAGCTATTAAATAAATAGCAAACACAAGGAACCCATGTCACCCCCTCTGCCCACCATCGCGCTGGAACAAAGCTTCCTTACCGCCCGCACTTTTAGCAAGTTCACCGACCAGCCCGTGCCCGACGCGCTGCTGCACCAGCTGTACGACCTGGCCAAGTGGGGCCCCACGTCCATGAACAGCCAGCCTGCCCGTTTTGTGTTTGTGCGCAGCCCCGAGGCCAAAGCCAAGCTCAAGCTGGCGCTGGCGCCCGGCAATGCCGACAAGACCATGGCCGCGCCGGTCACCGCCATCGTGGCGATGGACACCCGTTTTTTTGACCACTTGCCCGAACAGTTCCCGGCGATGGACGCCAAGACCCTGTTTGTCAACAACCCGGCCATGGCCGAAGGCAATGCGCACCGCAATAGTTCGCTGCAAGGTGCCTACCTGATCCTGGCCGCCCGCCAGCTGGGGCTGGACTGCGGCCCCATGAGCGGCTTTGACGCCGCCAAGGTCAACGAACAGTTTTTTGCCGATGGCCGCTTCAAGGCCAACTTTTTGATCAACCTCGGCTACGGCGAACAGGGCAGCACCCACCCGCGCGGCCCACGCCTGCCGTTTGATACGGCTTGCAGCATCGTTTAGCGTTTGAACTTGCCGTCGCTGCTGATGATGGACAGATCGGCAAAGTCCAGCCCCTTGTGGCTGGTCGGGCTGTAGGTGATCTCCAGCCCGCCAATGTCCAACCTGCCCAGGTTGTCCAGTGCGGCCTGCAGACGCTCGCGGGTGGGCTTGCCGTCGGTGCGGGTCAGGCCCTCCACCAGCACCTTGGCGGCAGCAAAGCCTTCCAGCATGGCCGGGCTGGGGTCGCCCAGGCCCTTGGCGCGGGCCAGTTGGGCGCATTCCCGCACCAGGCTGTAGGCCAGCGTTTGCGGGAACACCTGGCTGACGACCACGCCGCGTGCGTTGGCACCCAGGCTGGCAATGAAGCCGCTGGATGCATTGTTGGACAGGGTGACGTACTGCGCCGTGCTGCCCGCCGCCTTCAGCGCCTGGATGGCCGTGGCCGCCGTGCCGCCGGACGCCACCAGCAACACGGTTTGCGCGCCAGACTGCACCACGGCGGGCGCAATCGTGGAAAAATCCGGCTTGCTGCGGTCAAACTTGTAGACCCCCACCGCTTCCAGCTTGGCATTCTGCAAACCCTTTTGGGCGCCCACCAGAACGTCTGCGCCAAAGCTGTCGTCGGTGGCGACCAACGCTATTTTGCTGAGGCCACTGCTGACCTGCTGGGCGATGGCTTTTTCAGCCTCGCGCTGGTAGGTGGCGCGCACGTTGAACACGTATTTGCGCACCGGCTGTTGCAACACCATGGCCCCTGTGGACGGCCCCACCAGGGGGATACGGTATTTGTCCAACAGCGGCAGGATGGCTTCGGTGTGGGGTGTGCCACGCGTTAGAAACAGGGCCACCACGTTCTTTAGTTCGATCAGCACGCGGGCGTTATCGGCGGCCAGCTGCGGGTCAAACTTGTCGTCCATCGACAGCAGCGTGATCTTTTGCCCCGCCACACCGCCCTTGGCGTTGACCATGTCCAGGTACAGCCTGGCACCGTCGCTGGACTCCTTCACCCCCACAGCCACCGGGCCGGTAAAACCCGCAGTTTGGCCGACCAGAATTTGCGCCTGGGCAGCCAGGCCGACCCACGCCAAAAGCAATGCGATACCGGTGTGCAGCTGTCTCTTCATTTTTTTATCTTTGTCAGGACTTACGCAAGTCCCCTGCCCGCCCGGAGGGGGCACAGGGAGGCGCTGCGTACGTCCTATTTGTGTTCGAACGGCGGCGATTGGGCCACAAACCGACCGTGCGGCGCAAGTGGTTCTTCGGGGGTGACTTCGGTTAAATTCCCCGACTCCCCTCCGTCAGCAAAAGCGCTCTATGAAAACCTTCGGTACCCCCCTCTCCCCTTCTGCAACCAAAGTCATGCTGCTCGGCTCCGGCGAGTTAGGCAAAGAGGTGCTGATCGCCCTGCAGCGCCTGGGCGTAGAGACCATCGCGGTAGACCGCTACGAAAACGCCCCCGGCCAGCAGGTGGCGCACGTTGCGCGCACCATCACCATGAGCGACCCGGCCCAGCTCAAGGCCCTGATCGAAGCCGAGCGCCCGCACCTGGTGGTGCCCGAGATCGAGGCCATCGCCACCCCCATGCTGGAAGAGCTGGAAGCCGCCGGCACGGTGCGCGTCATTCCCACCGCCCGTGCCGCCCGCCTGACGATGGACCGCGAAGGCATCCGCCGCCTGGCCGCTGAAACCCTGGGCCAACCCACCAGCCCCTACGTGTTCTGCGATTCGCTGGCCGAGCTGCAAGCCGCCATCGACAGCCAGATCGGCTACCCCTGCATCGTCAAGCCGGTCATGAGCAGCTCCGGCAAGGGCCAGAGCAAGATCAGCGGCCCGGCCGACGTGAAAACCGCCTGGGACACCGCCATGGCCGGTGGCCGCGTCAGCCATGGCCGCGTCATCGTCGAAGGCTTTATCGACTTTGACTACGAAATCACCCTGCTCACCGTGCGCGCCCTGGGGGCGGACGGCCAGGTAGAAACCCATTTTTGCGAGCCCATCGGCCACGTGCAAATCAGCGGCGACTACGTGGAAAGCTGGCAGCCGCACCCCATGCACCCGGCCGCGCTGGACACATCGCGCCAGATCGCCAAGACCGTGACCGACAACCTGGGCGGCCAGGGCCTGTTCGGCGTGGAACTGTTCGTGAAGGGCGAAGACGTGTGGTTCAGCGAAGTCAGCCCGCGCCCGCACGACACCGGCATGGTCACGCTGTGCACCCAGTGGCAAAACGAGTTTGAGCTGCACGCCCGTGCCATCCTGGGCCTGCCGGTCAACACCGCGCTGAAAAGCCCCGGTGCCAGCGCCGTCATCTACGGCGGCGTGGACGCGCAGGGCATCGTTTTTGACGGCGTGGCCGAGGCGCTGCGCCTGCCCCATACCGACATCCGCCTGTTCGGCAAACCCGAGAGCTTTGTGAAGCGCCGCATGGGCGTGGCCCTGGCCTTTGACGCCGACGTGGAAGCCGCCCGCAGCCGCGCCAAGCAGGCCGCAGCGCTGGTGAAGCCGCGCGCCGCGTAACACCCCATGCACCCACTGATCGCCTGGGCCGACGACTCGGCGTTACGCATGCTGTTGTCGGCAGGCGCGGTGTTGGTGCTGGCGCTGCTGGCCCACGCGCTAGGCGTGGCCCTGCTACGCCGGGTGACGCGTGGCTTTGCGCTGTCTGCGGCCATTGTGAGCAGCTGCATCGCGCCGACCAGCCTTCTGCTGCCGCTGCTGGCCTTGCAGGCGGTGTGGCAGGTCGCACCGCACGACTTTCCACTCATCGACGGCGTGCGCCATGTCAATCTGTTGCTGCTGTTGGTCAGCCTGACCTGGCTGGGTCTGCGGGTGGTGCGCGGCGCGGCAAAGGGGCTGATCACCCTGCACCCTTTGCAGGGCAACAACAGCCAGACCGCCCAGCGCGTACACACCCAGGCCCGGGTGCTGGCCAACACCTTGGTGTTCGGCATTTTGGTCACCGGGTTCGCAGCGATTTTGATGACCTTCCCCGGAGCCCGCCAGTTTGGTGCCAGCCTGCTGGCCTCGGCCGGGGTGGTCGGCATCGTCGTCGGCATGGCCGCGCGGCCAGTGTTGGGCAACGTGGTCGCCGGGCTGCAGATTGCGCTAGGCCAGCCACTGCGCATCGACGACGTGCTGATCGTCCAGGGCGAATGGGGCCGGGTGGAGGAGATCACCGGCACCTACGTGGTGTTGAAAATCTGGGACCAGCGCCGCCTGGTCATTCCGCTGCAGTGGTTTATTGAAAACCCGTTCCAGAACTGGTCGCGGCGCAGCCCCGAACTGGTGGGCACGGTGTTCCTATGGGTGGACTACGGCATGGACATCCCGCTGCTGCGCGCCGAAGCCCAGCGCATTTGCCAGCACGCCGCCGCCTGGGACGACCGCTACTGCAAGCTGGACGTGACCGACGCCACCCC
>CANFZJ010000089.1 GCA_947451445.1 Comamonadaceae bacterium | reverse complement strand
TGGAGATGCCGTTGTCGTCGTACAGGGCGACCAGCTTGTTCAGCTTCCAGGCACCGGCCAGGGCGGCGGCTTCGTGGCTGATGCCTTCCATCAGGCAACCGTCGCCCATGAAGGCGTAGGTGTGGTGGTCCACGATGGCATGGCCGTCGCGGTTGAATTCTTGTGCCAGCAGCTTTTCAGCCAGGGCGAAGCCGACGGCGTTGGTAATGCCCTGGCCCAGCGGGCCGGTGGTGGTTTCCACGCCGGGGGTGATGCCGAATTCAGGGTGGCCGGCGGTCTTGCTGTGCAGCTGGCGGAAGTTCTTCAGCTCGCTCATCGGCAGCTTGTAGCCGGTGAGGTGCAACAACGCGTACAGCAGCATGGAGCCGTGGCCGTTGGACAGGATGAAGCGGTCGCGGTTCATCCACTGGGGGTTCTTGGGGTTGTGCTGCAGGTGCTGGTCCCACAAAGCCACGGCCATGTCGGCCATGCCCATGGGCGCGCCGGGGTGGCCCGAGTTGGCGGCTTGCACCGCGTCCATGGCCAGGGCGCGGATGGCATTGGCCATGTCGGCGGTGGGTTTACCGGCGGCCAGGGCCACATCTGTAAGAACCGCCGCGTCGGAGGAAGTGGGGTTCAGGGGGGTGTCGGCCATCGGGTGCGCTCCAGAAAGTTCGGGGGTGGTCTAGGGTGAGCCCGGTATTTTAGAGGGCTGCCGCAAGGGGCGGTGTCGCAGCACCGTAACCGAGCGCCAGCGCCCTCACAATATGGAGCCGTATTCCATCCGCAACTACCTGCCCCAACGCACCATGCCGCTCGCCAAAATTGAAGTCCGCCGCAGCCGCCCGGCCGCCGAAGTTGCCGCCCTGATGGAGGCCGTCTACCTGTCCTTTCGCGAGGCGCTGAAAGTGCCCGAAAACGACCGCCAGATCCGCTACATCGAGCACCGGCCCGAGCACTTCATGGTGGCCCCAGGCAAGACCGAGAACTACACCCTGGTCGAGGTGCTGATGTTCCCCGGCCGTTCGCCGGACGCCAAACGACTGCTGTACAGCGGCATCACCCAGCGTCTGGGTACCTTGGGCATTGCCGCCAACGACGTACTCATCGTACTGACCGAGCCACCGCCCGAAAGCTGGGGCCTGCACGGCCGACCGGTCTCCGACAAGCCTTAAGCTTTTTATGCCTCCAGCGCATACCCTATCTGCGGTGGCAGCTATTTATTTAGTAGCATGCAGCCACCGCCACAGCCTCCGATAATTCCCTCCATGCCCGCTCTATCTTCCCCATCTCCAGTGACCCACGCCATGCTGCTGGCCGCAGGCCGTGGCCAGCGCATGCGCCCGCTGACCGACCACACGCCCAAGCCACTGCTGCCCGTACACGGCAAACCCCTGATCGTCTGGCACCTGGAGGCACTGGCCGCGGCCGGGGTGCAGGTGGTGGTCATCAACACCGCCTGGTTGGAAGAGCAGATTCCGGCCGCGCTGGGCGACGGCTCCCGCTGGGGCCTGCACATCCATTATTCGCTGGAAGGCCGCGACCATGGCGGCGCGCTGGAGACGGCGGGCGGCATCCGCAAGGCGTTGCCGTTGCTGGGCGACTGCTTTTGGCTGGTGTCGGGCGACATCTACGCACCAGAATTCCGCTTTGACGCCAGCGCGGCCCGCGACTTTGCCGCCAGCGACGCCCTGGCCCACCTGTGGCTGGTGCCCAACCCGCCCTACCACCCAGCGGGCGACTTCGGCATGGCGGCCAACGGCCTGGGCCTGGACGGCCCCGGCCCGGACGGCCAGCGCTGGACCTACAGCAACCTGGCCCTGGTGCGCCGGGCGCTGTGCGCCGACCTGCCGCTGGGCCACAAGGCCGCGCTGGGCCCGCTGCTGTTTGACGGCATGCGCCAGCAGCGCATCCGCGTATCGCGCTACGACGGCCCCTGGCACAACGTCGGCACCCCTGAACAACTCCAGGAATTAGGCAGTACCTGCGTGGAGGGCCAGATGCCCGAAACGATGGTGCTGCGCAATTCCTAAACTATGAGAACTGGATTTGCCATGAACATTTACGCACAACGCCGCGCCCAACTGGCCCGCAGCCTCGGCCCCGGCGGCATCGCCATCATCCCCACCGCGCCCGAACAGCAGCGCAACCGCGACAGCGACTTTCTGTTCCGCGCGGACAGCTACTTTTACTACCTGAGCGGCTTTACCGAGCCCAACGCCTGGCTGGTGGTGACCGCAGAGGGCCCCTCCACGCTGTTCTGCGCGCCCAAAGATTTAGAGCGCGAAATCTGGGACGGTTTCAGGCTCGGACCGGACGCAGCGCCCGCCACACTTGCGCTAGATGCTGCATTTTCTGTAGCAGACCTGGACACCCAACTGCCCCGCCTGCTGGAAAACCGCAGCACCGTGTGGTTCCCCTTCGCGACCCACAAAGGGCTGGAAACCCGGGTGGACGGCTGGCTGAACAAGGTGCGCTCCCGCGTGCGTTACGGTGCCCTGTGCCCCGACAGCCAGCGCGACCTGTGCAGCCTGCTGGACGAAATGCGCCTGTTCAAAGACGCCACCGAGCAAGCCACCATGCGCCGCGCCGCGCAAATCAGCGCCGAAGCCCACATCCGCGCCATGCAGCTGTCCGCCCGCATGCTGCGCAACGGCGAGGAGGTGCGCGAATACCACCTGGACGCCGAGCTGCTGCACGCATTTCGCCGCCAGGGCTCGCAGTACCCGGCCTACGGCAGCATCGTGGCCGCCGGGGCCAATGCCTGCGTACTGCACTACCGCGCCGATGCCGCCCCGGTGCGCAGCGGCGAGCTGGTGCTGATCGACGCCGGTTGCGAGCTGGACGGCTATGCCAGCGACATCACCCGCACCTTCCCGGCCAACGGCAAGTTCAGCGGCCCGCAGCGCACGCTGTACGCACTGGTGCTGGCCAGCCAGGAGGCTGCGGTGGCGGCCACCCGGCCCGGCGCACGCTTTACCGATCCGCACGACGCCACGGTCAAAGTACTGGCCCAGGGCATGCTGGACGTAGGCCTGCTGGACAAAAACAAGGTGGGCGGCGTAGACGACGTGATCGCCAACCGTGACTACTTCGCCTTCTACATGCACCGCACCGGCCACTGGCTGGGCATGGACGTGCACGACTGCGGCAGCTACGTGGAGCCGAGCGAAGTCGGCAGCGTCAGCCAACGCAGCGACCCGCTGAGCGGCGAGACCATCACCAACCGCCCCAGCCGCATCCTGCAGCCAGGCATGGTGCTGACTATCGAGCCCGGCCTGTACGTGCGCCCCGCACCCGGCGTGCCCGAGGCCTTCCACAACATCGGCATCCGCATCGAAGACGACGCCATCGTCACCGCCAGCGGCTGCGAACTGATCAGCCGGGGCGTGCCGGTAGACCCGGACGAGATTGAGGCACTGATGCGCTAATCGCACGGGCTGGTTATAATCGGCGGCTCGGTAACAGAGCTTCGCCATGGAGCTCCTCGGCATTTCCCATGGATGCCGCAAGACCCGCTCTATCCAGCCCGAGCCTGCACCACGAGATATCCACACCTGTCATGCTGTGTGGACCCATAGCTCCAGGTGCTTTAGGCGCACAACTCCCCACCGGAGCCCGCGCCAGACCTGCCTCCTGTGCCCCTACCATCGGATGCGCGTCAAAAAAACGCAGTGTGACAACACGCATTTGTGGCGAGCCCTCCATAAGTAGGGACGCCTGGTATTTTGATAATGAATAAAAACAACTCGCTTGCCATCGGCAAGTATCTGATCTCTCCGCTGACCCGCGAACACGGCGACGGCCGCTTTGGCAGCGCCATTTCGATCCGCAACGGCTCGCACGACCGCGTAATGCGCTTTGTGCCGCTGTTCGACGATGCCATAACCGCGACACAATACGCGGTTGAGCAAGGTTTGCAGTGGGTGTCCGCACGCCACGCCAACCCCAGCGCGGCCCACGCCTAAATTTACATTTTTTACCGTCTAAACCTCTAGGAATGACTCCATGGCAAAAGAAGAACTGATTGAAATGAAGGGCCTCGTGTCCGAAGTGCTGCCCGACTCGCGTTTTCGCGTGACACTGGAAAACGGCCACGTCCTCATCGCCTACACCGCGGGCAAGATGCGCAAGAACCACATCCGCATTTTGGCGGGCGACCATGTGTCGCTGGAACTGTCGCCCTACGACCTGTCCAAGGGCCGCATCACCTTCCGCCACATCGCTGGCCGCGCCCCCACATCGACCCGTTTCGCGTAAGCAAAACCCCGTAGGCCACCCGCCGTCAGGCGGCCCCTACAATCGCAGTCCCTTTGACACAGTGACTGCCCGGCGCGTTTTCGGTCGGCGGCCATGGCAGGAGACGCCAGATGATCGACCCCAAGGCTAACGCCGAAGAAGCCCGCGCAGAATTACGCAAAGCGGCCCTCGAATACCACGAGTTCCCCACCCCCGGCAAGATTGCCATTGCCGCGACCAAGCAGTTGGTGAACCAGCACGACCTGGCACTGGCCTATTCCCCCGGCGTGGCCGCGCCGTGCGAAGAAATCGTCAAAGACCCCAACAACGCCTACAAATACACCAGCCGGGGCAACCTGGTGGCTGTGATCACCAACGGCACGGCCGTGCTGGGTTTGGGCGACATTGGCCCGCTCGCCTCCAAACCCGTCATGGAAGGCAAGGCGGTACTGTTCAAGAAGTTCGCCGGTGTGGATGTGTTTGACATCGAAATTGCCGAAAACGACCCAGCCAAGCTGGTCGAGGTCATTGCCGCGCTGGAACCCACGTTCGGCGCCATCAACCTGGAAGACATCAAGGCCCCCGACTGCTTCTACGTGGAGCGCGAACTGCGCAAGCGCATGAAGATCCCGGTCTTCCATGACGACCAGCACGGCACCGCCATCACCGTGGCCGCCGCCATGGTCAACGCCTTGAAGGTGGTCGGCAAGGACATCGGCCAGGTCAAACTGGTCACCTCTGGCGCAGGTGCTGCCGCCTTGGCCTGCCTGAACCTGCTGCTCAAAGTGGGCCTGAAGCGCGAAAACGTTTTTGTGACCGACCTGGCCGGAGTGGTCTATGCAGGCCGCACCGAGTTGATGGACGAAGACAAGATCCAGTACGTCCAGGACACGCCTCTGCGCACCCTGACCGAGGTGATCGCCGGAGCCGACGTATTTCTGGGTCTGTCGGCAGGCAATGTGCTCAAGCCCGCCATGGTCGCCACCATGGCCGCCAAGCCGGTCATCTTTGCCCTGGCGAATCCGAACCCTGAAATTGCCCCGGCAGACGCTCATAAGGTGCGCGACGACATCGTCATGGCCACCGGGCGTAGCGACTACCCCAACCAGGTCAATAACGTCCTGTGCTTTCCGTACATCTTCCGGGGTGCACTGGACTGCGGAGCCACCACCATCACCGACGAGATGGAAATCGCCGCAGTGCACGCCATTGCCGATCTAGCCCAGGCCGAGCAAAGCGAAGTAGTAGCCGCGGCCTATGCCGGTGAACAACTGGCCTTTGGCCCCGAATACCTGATTCCCAAGCCGTTTGACCCGCGCCTGATGATCAAGATTGCCCCTGCAGTGGCCCAAGCTGCTGCAGACAGCGGCGTGGCCATGCGCCCCATCCAGGATATGGAGGCCTACCGCGTACGGCTACAGAGCTTTGTCTACGCTTCTGGCACGACCATGAAGCCGATTTACGACGCTGCCAAAAAGGCCAGCAAAAAGCGCGTGTGCTATGCCGAAGGTGAAGAAGAGCGCGTGCTGCGGGCCGCACAAATCGTGGTGGACGAAGGCCTGGCCCGCCCCACGCTGATTGGTCGCCCCAGTATCATCGCCGAACGCATCCAGAAGTTTGGCCTGCGTCTGCGCGAAGAGCTTGACTACGACATCGTCAACGTCGAACAAGACCACCGCTACCGCGACTTTTGGCAAACCTACCACAGCATGACCGAGCGCAAGGGCGTGACCGCCCAGATGGCCAAAATCGAAATGCGCCGCCGTTTGACGCTAATCGGCAGCATGTTGCTGCATAAAGGCGAAGTGGACGGCATGATCTGCGGCACCTGGGGCCACACCGCCATCCACCTGCACTACATCGACCAGGTCATCGGTAAACGCGCAGGCGGCTGCCCTAGCACCCCGCAAGATGTACCGATATACGCCTGCATGAACGGGCTGATGCTGCCAGGCCGCCAGGTGTTTCTGGTCGATACCCATGTGAACTACGACCCAACCGCCGAAGAGCTGAGTGAAATTACCGTCATGGCGGCCGAGGAAATGATGCGCTTCGGCATCACCCCCAAAGCTGCCCTGCTGTCGCACAGCAACTTCGGCCAGAGCAACGAACCTAGTGCAGTCAAAATGCGCCGCGTACTGGAACTGCTGCGTACCGAAGCCCCGTGGCTGGAAGTAGATGGCGAAATGCACGGCGACATGGCCCTGGACCCCGCAGCACGCGCCACGTCAATGCCCAACAGCCCACTGACAGGCAGCGCCAACCTGCTGGTGTTCCCGAATATTGATGCCGCCAATATTGCCTACAACCTGCTGAAAACGGCTGCGGGCGGCAATATTGCCATTGGCCCCGTGTTGTTGGGTGCTGCAAAACCAGTACACATCCTGACAGCCAGCGCCACAGTCCGCCGAATTGTGAACATGACCGCTTTGACGGTAGCAGACGCCAACGCCGTGCGATAAAGCCAAATCTGCCAGCAAGTACCCACTTGTTGACAGCAAAACACCGAGAGGCTGCTCAAATTTTGGGCAGCCTCTTGCTATTTGGGGGCAGATACGGCACACTAGCGGATTGAAATTTACGGGTTAACCCGAAGTTCGCACAAGCCGCATCCCACATGGTATCTAACGCTCACCCCATCACCCGCAGATGCATCGTCGCTTCGCTGGTGACGGCCACGCTGGTACTGTGCTCTCCCTTCGGGCATGCACGCCAACCCGCACAGACTAGCAATTTGCAGGCCATCGCAGTGGCCGATTTGCCTGCGCAAGGCCGTGCAACCTACCAGCTGATACAGCAAGGTGGCCCTTTTCCGTATGAAAAGGATGGGGTGGTTTTTGGTAACCGCGAACGAATTTTGCCCTTTCAGCAACGCGGCTACTACCGCGAATACACCGTAAAAACAGCGGGCGCAGGAAACCGGGGAGCCAAACGGATTGTGTGCGGTGGGCAGGCCAGAACGCCAGACGCCTGCTTTTACAGCAGCGACCACTACGCCAGTTTTCGCCAGATTGTTGAATAGCACGTCATTTTTTAGAATTTTGAAGCCGGGGAAACTTAGATGAATGAAAAGAAAGCGGAGACGGATATGCCTCTTCGCAACGTTAGAACCAATATCGTGCAGTCGATTCGCGCCTTCCGGGTGCAGGATCTGCAAGACGCCGCCATGGGCCTGGGCCAGCACTTTCTGTATGCCAACCTGGCTACCGCCCAGAGCAAACAGGACGTACTGGACATGATTGCCCAGCAGTTCACCTTTCCGACCCACTTCGGCAAGAACTTTGACGCGCTGTACGACTGCATGACCGACCCACTGCACAAGTCCGGCCCACAGCCTGGCTTTGTGGTGGTGCTGGAACAGATCCCGGCCCACGCCAAGTTCGACAAGGAAGCACGCGAGCAACTGCTCGACATCTTCCGCGAAGCCGCCGACTACTGGGGGGACCGGAAGATTCCGTTCCGATGCTTCTATTCTTTTCTGTAGCCCGTTCTGCGCAAAACAGCCAAGCAGAACGGGCGAACGAGGCAGGCAGCGATGCAGTCTCGGGCATTGAATTGGAATCCGGCGAAAAGATGCCCACCGACAAACTGGTGGATGTGTCTCCCTTTGCCTTGCGCATGAGCAGCCCGTTTAACGCCGGGTATTGGTTGGCAGCAGCCTGACCACCCTTGCTCCGCACAAAAAAGCCCGTCATCGACGGGCTTTTTTCATGGGACCGTGACCGCCTGGGCCAGCGCCACGTATTCCTCCACCGGTACCTCTTCGGCACGGCGTTTCACGTCGAAGCTGCCGCTGTAGCCCTTGGCCTCCAGCCATGCGCCCAGCGTGTGGCGCATGATTTTGCGGCGCTGGCTGAACGCGACCTGGACGATTTCGCTCAATAGCGGGACGGACACCGCAGCCGGATCCGGCCGGGGCAGCATGCGCACCACGGCGCTGTCCACACGTGGCGGCGGATCGAACGACTCGGGCGGCACGAACAGCACGTTTTCCATGGCGTAGCGCCACTGCAGCATCACGCTCAAACGGCCATAGGCCGCAGTGCTGGGGCGGGCCACCATGCGGTCGATCACCTCTTTTTGCAACATGAAGTGCTGGTCTTGGACGACGTGCACACAGTCCAGCAGGTGGAACAGGATGGGCGTGGAGATGTTGTACGGCAGGTTGCCGACGATACGCAGCTTTTGACTTTCATTTGCTACTGTATTTATAGCTGTTTGTGCAGACTGTAGCTGCGTAAAGTCCACTTTTAATACATCAGATTCGATCACCGTCAGCTGCGGGTGCTGGCGCAGGCGCTGGGCCAGATCGCGGTCCAGTTCGACCACCAGCAGATGGCCCAGGCGCTCGACCAGGGGCTGGGTCAGCGCGGCCAGGCCGGGGCCGATCTCCAGCATGCGGTCGCCCGGCTGGGGGTGGATGGCGTCGACGATGGCATCAATGATGCCGCGGTCGGTCAGGAAGTGCTGGCCGAAACGTTTGCGGGGGATGTGCTTCACAGGGGTGCTTATTGGGGAGATTCGCGGAATTCAACGTAGGCACGCGAGCGCAGGTCTTGCAGCCAACGGGCGTAGGCTTCGTCCAGCTTTTTCTCCCGCACGATGCCGCGCACCATTTCGCGTTGCTCTTGGGGACTCAGGCTGGCTTCGCGGCGCTCCAGCAACTGCACCAGGTGCACGCCAAAGCGCGACACCAGGGGGTCGGAGATCTGGCCGGGTGCCAGTTTGTCCAGGGTTTCTTCAAATTCGGGGACAAACTGGCCGGGATTGGCCCAGCCCAGGTCGCCGCCTTGGGCGGCACTGCCATCGGCCGAGTTTTCTTTGGCCAGCTGGGCAAAGTCGGCCTGGCCGCTCTGGACGCGGCGCTTGAAGTCAGCCAGCCGCTCTACCGCCTGGGCCTCCGTCATCCGGGCACCGGGACGCAGCAGGATGTGGCGCGCATGCTGTTGCTGCACAGTGCTGGCCACGCCGCCCTGGCGTTTGTCCAGCACTTTAAGGATATGAAAACCGGCACCAGAACGCACCACGGCACTGACACCGCCTACGTCCAGGCCCTGGATGGCATCGACAAACAGCTCGGGGTAGCGTTCGGCGCTGCGCAGACCCAGTGCACCACCGCTTTTGGCCTCGGTGGCATCGGACTCTTCGCGCGACAGAGCGGCAAAGTCGGCTCCGGCGGCGGCTTTGGCACGGATGCCCTCGGCCTTGGCTTGCAAGCTAGCCACTTGCGCGGGGGTGGCGTTTTCGGGCACTGCCACCAGCACCATCGCCAGGTTCAGCTCCAGCGCCGACAGGTCGCTGCTGGTTTGCTGGTCGCGCAGG
>CANFZJ010000088.1 GCA_947451445.1 Comamonadaceae bacterium | reverse complement strand
TGAAGCTGGCGCTCGACCTCGAGTCCTACGGCGTGCCCATCATCGGCACCACGCCCGACTCCATCGACATCGCCGAGGATCGCGAGCGCTTCCAGCAGCTGCTGCACACGCTCGGCCTGAAGCAGCCGCCCAACCGCACCGCGCGCACCAACGAGCAGGCGCTCGAGCTGGCGCAGGAGATCGGCTATCCGCTGGTGGTGCGCCCCAGCTACGTGCTGGGCGGCCGGGCCATGGAAATCGTGCACGAGCAGCGTGACCTGGAGCGCTACATGCGCGAGGCCGTCAAGGTCAGCCATGATTCCCCCGTGCTGCTGGACCGCTTCCTGAATGACGCCATCGAGTGCGATGTGGATGCGATCTGCGACGGCACCCGCGTATTCATTGGCGGTGTGATGGAGCACATTGAGCAAGCCGGCGTGCACAGCGGTGACTCGGCCTGCTCGCTGCCACCGTACTACCTGTCGGCTGAAACGGTGACCGAGATCAAGCGTCAGACCACGGCCATGGCGCATGCTTTGCGCGTGGTGGGTTTGATGAACGTGCAGTTTGCCATCCAGAACGTGGATGGCAAGGACGTGATCTACGTGCTGGAAGTGAACCCGCGTGCCTCGCGCACCGTGCCCTTCGTCAGCAAGGCCACCGGCATCCAGCTGGCCAAGGTGGCAGCGCGCTGCATGGTCGGCCAGTCGCTGGACGCGCAAGGCATCTTCAAGGAAGTCACGCCGCCGTATTTCAGCGTCAAGGAAGCCGTGTTCCCCTTCGTCAAGTTCCCCGGTGTGGACACGATTCTCGGCCCCGAGATGAAGTCCACCGGTGAGGTGATGGGCGTGGGTAAGACCTTTGGCGAAGCCTTCGTGAAGTCGCAAATCGGCGCGGGCACGAAGCTGCCACGTTCCGGTAAAGCCTTCATCTCGGTGAAAAACAACGACAAGGCACGGGCGGTGGAAGTCGCACGTGGCTTGGCGGCGCAGGGCTTCGAGCTGATCGCGACCAAGGGCACAACCGCCGCCATCCAGGCAGCGGGCATTGCCTGTACCGTGGTCAACAAGGTCACCGAAGGCCGTCCGCACATTGTGGACATGATCAAGAACCAGGAGATTGCCCTGGTGATCAACACCGTGGAAGAGCGCCGCAACGCTATCGCCGATTCGCGCCAAATCCGTACCTCGGCACTGCAGGCCCGTGTGACGACTTTCACCACCATTTTTGGTGCAGAGGCGGCGGTGGAGGGCATGCAGCATCTGGATGGCCTGGATGTCATCTCGGTGCAAGAGATGCACGCCCAATTGACCGCTTAAACCAGCGGCTTGAAGAGAAATCTCGACACTTACTATGGCTACTACCCCCATTACCAAGCGCGGCGCTGAAA
Organism: Comamonadaceae bacterium; assembly: GCA_947451445.1. GTDB lineage: Bacteria > Pseudomonadota > Gammaproteobacteria > Burkholderiales > Burkholderiaceae_C > Rhodoferax_B. Next base: position 8,173 of record CANFZJ010000088.1, on the reverse strand, counting down.
CCCTCAAGGCCGAGCTGCACAAGCTCAAGACCGTAGAACGTCCCTGGGTCATCAACGCGATCTCCGAAGCCCGCGCCCAGGGTGATCTGAGCGAAAACGCCGAATACGAATCCGCCAAAGACCGCCAGGGCTTCATTGAAGGCCGCATCCAGGAGGTGGAGGGTAAGCTGTCCACTTGCCAGATCATCGACCCCGCCGCTTTGGATGCGGGTGGCCGTGTGGTGTTTGGGGCTACTGTCGATCTGGAAGACGAAGACTCCGGCCAGGCCGTGCAGTACCAGATCGTGGGTGAAGACGAAGCTGACCTCAAACTGGGCCGCGTCAACGTCTCCAGCCCCATTGCCCGTGCCCTGATCGGCAAGGAAGTGGGTGATACCGCTGAGGTAAATGCGCCGGGTGGCTTGAAGCGCTATGAAGTCATGGCCGTCAGCTATATCTAATGCGCCAACGCCTGCCCATCGTGCTGGCCGCCCTGTGGTGGGGCAGTCTGACTACGTTGGGCTTCATGGTGGTGCCGATGTTGTTTGCGGTGCTGCCAACCCCGGCGATAGCCGGGGGCATGGCGGCGAAGCTGTTCACGGCGCAGACTTGGCTGTCCATGGCGTGTACTTTGCTATTGCTTTTGATTTTTAGATCAAAAGAGGCTCTGGCGCAGGTGGAATATGCGCGAATAGCTACTGTATTGATAGCATTTGGTCTGCTGGCTGCGGTATTGGTGGAATTTGCCATTGCCCCGCACATTGTGGCGCGGGAGAACCTGAAGCTTTGGCATGGCCTGGGCAGCGGTTTGTACCTGCTGCAATGGCTGGCAGCGGGCACGACACTGTGGAAAGTGTCGGCCCCCCAGACTTAAATCAGGTCTGGCTGCGTTTCTTCAGGCTGGTTTTCAGCTTTGGTTTGGCGCGTTTCACCGTGCCGCCCGCGGTCAGACGCTGGTTGCCCAGCACGCGCAAAGTTTTCACCTCGGGGCGTTGGCCACCGCGCGTGCTATGTTTGAGCACCTTGAAGTCGCGTGGACCGGCCATGCGGTCTTCGTCCACTTTGCGCTCTTTGGTGATCTCGGGCTGGGGCCGCCACAGCACCAGCAGTTTGCCGATGTGCTGGATGGGGGCGGCGCTGAGTTCGTCGGCCAGTTGCTGGTACATGGCTTCGCGGGCGACACGGTCGTCCGAAAAAATGCGTACCTTGATCAGGCCGTGTGAGTTCAGCGCCAGGTTGACCTCTTTGACGACAGCGGGGGTTAAACCGTCGCTGCCAACCATGACCACAGGGTTCAAATGGTGGGCTTCGGCGCGGTGAACTTTGCGCTGGGCAGGTGTAAGTTGTATTTGTGACATGTACGTATTATCAAGGCCCTAGATGAAAGTCAAAACAAAAAGTAAAAAAGTCAACAAGGCTTGGTTAAACGACCACGTCAACGACCCCTATGTCGTGTTGGCCAAACGCGAGGGTTACCGGGCCCGCGCAGCCTACAAGTTGAAGGAGATTGATGAAACCTGTCACCTCATCAAGCCTGGCCAACTGGTGGTGGACCTGGGCTCTACGCCGGGCGCTTGGAGCCAGTACCTGCGACGCAAGTTCTCGCCCAAAACCGCTGCGGGCGGCGGCGCGGCGGTCGGCCAACTCGATGGCAGCATCATCGCCATCGACCTGCTACCCATGGAGCCAATTGAAGGCGTGCAGTTCTTCCAGGGGGACTTTCGCGAGGCCGCCATGCTGGACCAGCTGACCCAGGCCATGGCCGGGCGGCTGGCCGATGTGGTGGTGTCGGATATGGCCCCCAACCTGTCGGGCATCCACGCGGCCGATGCTGCGCGGGTCGAAAATTTGGTCGAACTGGCGGTGGATTTTTGCCAAACCCACCTCAAACCCCAGGGCGCGCTGGTCGTCAAGCTGTTCCACGGTGGTGCTTACGATCCACTGGTCAAGCTGTTTCGGCAGACCTTCCATACCGTCAAACCGATCAAACCCAAGGCTTCGCGGGACAAATCTACCGAGACCTTTTTGGTCGGTATCGGCTTGAAGTTGCCTGCTAAAGCCTTGTCGGCAGAGTGAATAAACGGCGCCCAGCGCCGATAAACCCTTGGCGGGCCTATGGTTGCCATGGCCAAGAAATAGAGTGCGCACTCTTGAAACGCCTAAAATAGTACGCACTTACGTTGAAGTCTTTCTACCGGAGCCTTGCTTGAAAAATCCGTGGTTTTCCAAAATTGCCGTCTGGCTCGTCATTGCGATGGTGCTGTTCACGGTTTTCAAACAGTTCGATACCCGCGCGGGCGTGAGTTCTGGTTATGTGGGCTATTCCGATTTTCTGGATGAAGTGCACAACAAACACATCCGTACCGCCACCATCCAGGAAGGGCAGGGCGGTACCGAGATCGTCGCCATCACCAACGATGACCGCCGCATCCGCACCAACGCCACTTACCTCGACCGTGGTTTGGTGGGCGACCTGATCGCCAACAACGTCAAGTTTGATGTCAAACCCCGTGAAGAAGGCTCCTTGCTGATGACGCTGTTGGTCAGCTGGGGCCCCATGCTGCTGTTGATCGGTGTCTGGGTGTACTTCATGCGCCAGATGCAAGGCGGCGGCAAGGGTGGTGCGTTCAGCTTCGGCAAGAGCAAAGCCCGCATGATGGACGAAAACAACAACGTGGTGACCTTTGCCGACGTGGCCGGTTGCGACGAAGCCAAGGAAGAAGTCAAGGAAGTGGTGGACTTCCTGAAAGACCCGTCCAAGTTCCAAAAACTCGGGGGCCGTATTCCCCGTGGCCTGCTGCTGGTGGGCCCTCCCGGTACCGGTAAAACCCTGTTGGCCAAGTCGATTGCGGGCGAGGCCAAGGTGCCTTTCTTCAGCATCAGCGGGTCTGACTTTGTGGAAATGTTTGTCGGCGTGGGCGCAGCCCGGGTCCGTGACATGTTCGAGAACGCCAAAAAGAACGCCCCCTGCATCATCTTCGTAGATGAAATTGACGCCGTGGGCCGCCAGCGTGGCGCTGGCCTGGGCGGTGGTAACGACGAACGCGAACAAACCCTGAACCAGATGCTGGTCGAGATGGACGGCTTTGAAACCAACCTCGGCGTGATCGTGGTGGCCGCCACCAACCGCCCGGACATTCTGGACGCCGCCTTGCTGCGCCCCGGCCGTTTTGACCGCCAGGTTTATGTCACGTTGCCCGATATCCGGGGCCGCGAGCAGATTCTGGTGGTCCACATGCGCAAGATACCGGTCAGCCAGGACGTGAACCCCAACGTGATTGCCCGTGGCACGCCCGGCATGTCCGGTGCGGATTTGGCCAACCTGTGTAATGAAGCCGCGCTGATGGCGGCCCGCCGTAGCGCCCGCGTGGTGGAAATGCAAGACTTCGAACGCGCCAAGGACAAAATCCTCATGGGCCCCGAGCGTAAGAGCATGGTCATGCCTGAAGAAGAGCGCCGCAACACGGCCTACCACGAGTCTGGCCACGCCCTGATTGGCAAGCTGCTGCCTAAGTGCGACCCGGTGCACAAGGTCACCGTGATTCCCCGTGGCCGCGCCCTGGGCGTGACCATGAGCCTGCCAGCCCAAGACCGGTACAGCTACGATAGCGAGTACATGCTGAGCCAGATCAGCATGCTGTTTGGTGGCCGTATCGCCGAAGAGGTGTTCATGAACCAAATGACCACCGGTGCCAGCAACGACTTTGAGCGCGCCACCTCCATCGCCCGCGACATGGTGACCCGCTACGGTATGACCGACGCGCTGGGCCCCATGGTCTACGCCGAGAACGAAGGCGAAGTGTTTCTGGGCCGCTCGGTCACCAAGACCACCAATATGAGCGAGCAGACCATGCAAAAGGTCGATAGCGAAGTGCGCCGCATCATTGACCAGCAGTATTCTTTGGCCCGCAAGCTGATCGAAGACAACCGCGACAAGATGCATGCCATGGCCAAGGCCCTGCTGGAATGGGAAACCATCGACATCGAGCAGATCGACGACATCATGGCGGGCCGTGAGCCCCGTCCGCCCAAAGACTGGACGCCGCGCACCCCTTCTGGTGGTGGCAGCAACGGCGGCAGCGGTGGCGCCCCAGCGGTAGCCACTGAGCCTGCACCTACCGCAGCCTAAGCTGTGTGACCTGCATAACGGGGCCTTCCAAAGGCCCCGTTTCTGTTTCTGATTTCTCCGTCAATCCATTTCCATGTTCTGGCAAACCACCCGTTTTTCCATTGACCTGGCCCAGCCCCAGGTGATGGGCATCGTCAACGTGACCCCTGACTCGTTTTCCGACGGTGGCCAGCATGCGTCCACCGCCGCCGCGTTGGTGCATTGCGAACAGCTGCTGCGTGACGGGGCCCAAATGCTCGACATTGGCGCGGAGTCCACCCGGCCCGGCGCACAGCCGCTGCCATTGCAGGACGAGCTGGCCCGTGTCATCCCGCTGCTGCGCGCAGCGGTGACGTTGGGCGTGCCCATTTCCATTGACACCTACAAACCCCAAGTCATGCAGGCAGCGCTGGACCTGGGGGTAGACATCATCAACGACATCTGGGCGTTGCGCTGGACCGATCTGGCCTATCCGATGAGCGCCCGCGACGTGGTGGCCCGGCATCCCGCGTGTGGCGTCTGTCTGATGCACATGCACCGTGAACCGCAAACCATGCAGACCGCGCCGATGGACGGCAATATTGTTGTGCAAGTGCTACATTTTTTAGAGCGTGAGGCGCAGGTACTATCTGCGCTAGGGGTCGAAAAGACCCGTATCGTGCTAGACCCCGGCGTCGGCTTCGGCAAAACCGTGGCGCAGAACTTTTCACTGCTGGCGCACCAGTCCGAGCTGCAGGCCCTGGGCTACCCGCTGCTGGTGGGCTGGTCGCGTAAATCGTCGCTGGCGGGCATGGGCAGCGCTGCTTTGGATGCCCATGAACGCCTGGTGCCCAGCGTGGCAGCCGCCTTGTTGGCGGTGGAACGGGGCGCGCGCGTGGTGCGGGTTCACGATGTCCGCGAGACAGTGCAGGCGCTCAAGGTGTGGGCCGCGGCCAGTCCTGCCAAATAGCCCACAATTCGGGGCTAATTTTTACAATAATTTGAACAAGAGAAACAACAATGACCCGTCAATATTTCGGCACCGATGGCATCCGTGGCACTGTGGGCCAGGCCCCCATCACCCCTGACTTTGTGCTGCGCCTGGCCCATGCCGTAGGCCGTGTACTCAAGCAAACCGAAGCCCGGCCCACGGTGCTGATCGGCAAAGACACCCGCATCTCCGGCTACATGTTGGAAAGCGCGCTCGAATCCGGCTTCAACTCAGCCGGTGTGGACGTGGTGTTGCTCGGCCCCTTGCCTACCCCTGGCGTGGCCTACCTGACGCGGGCGCAGCGGGCCAGCCTGGGCGTGGTCATCAGCGCCAGCCACAACCCGTACCCAGACAACGGCATCAAGTTCTTCAGCGCCCAGGGTGCCAAGCTGTCCGACGACTGGGAGCTGGCCGTGGAAGCCGCGCTGGACACCCCGCCGGTCTGGGCCGACTCCGCGTCGCTGGGCAAAACCCGCCGTTTGGAAGACGCGGCCGGTCGCTATATCGAATTCTGCAAAAGCACCTTCCCCAACGCGCTGACCCTCAAGGGCCTGAAGATCGTGGTGGATGGTGCGCACGGTGCGGCCTACCACATCGCGCCCAAGGTGTTCCACGAGCTGGGCGCGGAAGTCATCGCCATCGGTTGCTCACCGGACGGGCTCAACATCAACGAAAAAGTGGGCGCCACCCACCCCCAGGCGCTGGTCGCCGCCGTCCAGGCCCACCAGGCTGACTTTGGCATCGCGCTGGACGGCGATGCCGACCGCCTGCAAGTCGTCGATGCCCAAGGCCGACTCTTTAACGGCGATGAAATTTTGTACCTGATGGTCAAAGAGCGCCTGTCGCGCGGCGGCAAGGTCACCAGCAAGCGCGCGGGCGACGCGGTGCCCGGCGTGGTCGGCACGCTGATGACCAATATGGCCGTCGAGCTGGCGCTGAAAGACAAAGACGTGGAACTGGTCCGCGCCAAGGTCGGCGACCGCTACGTACTGGAAGAGCTGGAAAAGCGCGGTTGGCTGCTCGGCGGCGAAGGCTCGGGCCACCTGCTGGCGCTGGACAAACACACCACCGGCGACGGCCTGGTCAGCGCCCTGCAAGTGCTGCAAGCCTGCGTGCGCACCGGCCAGACCCTGGCCGAGCTGCTGGCCGACCTGACCCTGTTTCCGCAAACCCTGATCAACGTGCGCCTGCAGCCCGGCCAGGACTGGAAGGCCAACACCCAGCTGCCCATCGTCACCAAAACCGTCGAAGCCGAGCTGGGCAACAACGGCCGGGTGCTGATCCGCGCCAGCGGCACCGAACCCCTGGTCCGCGTGATGGTCGAAGCCCGCGACGCGACCCAAGCCCAGGCCTGCGCCGAGCGGATTGCGGCCACGCTGCGCTGATTTATCCCGTCATTCCCGCGCAGGCGGGAATCCAGTGCGGCTGAACGCCTTCCAGCGGCGCAGCATCAGCGCATTGCCCACCACGCTGACGCTGCTGAACGCCATGGCCGCCCCGGCCAGCATCGGATTCAGCATGCCCAGCGCCGCCAGTGGAATGCCCACCAGGTTGTAAGCAAAAGCCCAAAACAGGTTTTGCCGGATCTTGGCGTAGGTGCGCCGGGAGATGTCCAGCGTGTCGGCCACCAGCGCCGGGTCGCCGCGCAGCAGCGTGACGCCCGCTGCGTGCATGGCCACGTCGGTGCCGGTGGACATGGCCATGCCTACGTCGGCCGCCGCCAGCGCAGGCGCGTCGTTGATGCCGTCGCCCACCATGGCCACCACCGCGCCGTCCGCCTTCAGCGCGGCCACGATGCGGGCCTTGTCCTCGGGCAGCACCTCGGCGCGGATGTCGTCCAACCCCAGCTGTCGGGCGATGGCCTGGGCGCTGCCTGGGTTGTCGCCCGTCACCAGCACCGAGTGCACGCCCTGGGCGCGCAGTTGGGCAATCGCCGCCGCTGCTGTCGGCTTCACTGTGTCGCCAAACGCCAGCAACCCGCGCAATACAGGCTCTGCCGTCACGTCGGCCAGCCACGACACCGTGTGGCCCTGCGCTTGTAGCTCGGCAGCGCGTGCGGCCAGTGGCTCCAGGTTGACTTGCAGCTCCTGCATCAGCCGGCTGCTGCCCAGGCGCAGTGCGCGCCCGTCCACCAGCGCCGCCACGCCGCGCCCGGCCAAGGCCTTGACTTGGCTGGCCGGGGGTACCTGCAGTTGTTCGTGCTGGGCGGCTTGCTGCACGGCACGGGCCAGTGGGTGTTCGCTGCCCGCCTGGATGGCCGCGCTGGCTGCCAGCAGGGCTGCACGGTTGCCTTCGGCGGTAATCGCCTCCAGCAGCTGCGGCTGGCCCAGGGTGAGGGTGCCGGTTTTGTCGAACGCCACCACGGTCACCCGGTGGGCCAGCTCCAGTGCGTCCACGTCCTTGATCAAAATGCCGTGCCGTGCGGCCACCCCGGTGCCGGCCATGATGGCGGTGGGCGTGGCCAGCCCCAGCGCGCAGGGGCAGGCGATGACCAGCACCGCCACGGCGTTCAGGATGGCGGCTTCCCAGTCACCCTGGCCCAGCCCCCAGGCCAGCAGCGTGGCCAGGGCCAGCACGATGACCACCGGCACAAACACCGCGCTCACCCGGTCCACCAGCCGCTGGATGGGCGCTTTCTTGGCCTGGGCCGACTCCACCAGCCGCACGATGCGCGCCAGGGTGGATTCGACGCCCACGGCGGTGGTCTGCACCAGCAGCAGGCCCTCGGCGTTGACCGAGCCGCCCGTGACCTTGTCGCCCGCCTGCTTGGCCACGGGCAGGCTCTCACCCGTGACCAGCGACTCGTCCACCTGGCTGCTGCCGTCCAGCACCAGGCCGTCCACCGGCACCCGTTCGCCGGGGCGGATGGCCACCACATCGCCCCGGCGTACCTGGGCGATGGGCAAGTCGTGGTCCACGCCATCTTTGCGTACCCGGGCGGTGTCGGGGCGCAGCGCGTTCAGGGCCCGGATGGCGTCGGTGGTGCTTCGTTTGGCCCGCGCCTCCAGCCATTTGCCCAGCAGCACCAGCGTTACCACTACCGCCGACGCTTCAAAGTACAGGTGTGCCATGCCTTGTGCCGCATGCGCGCCGTGCTGCAGCAGCTGGAACACGCT
>CANFZJ010000087.1 GCA_947451445.1 Comamonadaceae bacterium | reverse complement strand
CTGGGCCGAGCGTGACCAGACGGCCAAAGAATTGGTGATGGAAACCTATATGAAGACCGGCGGCATCAAGGCCGGTTTGCCGCTGGCCTTTGCCCCGCCCGCCATCCAGGGCCTGGGTCAAACCGGCGGCTTTGAGTTCTACCTGCAAAACAAGGGCGACGGCGGTGTGCGCCGCCTGGCGCAACTGCTGCCAGCCTTGCTGGAAGAGGCCAACAAGCAACCCGAGCTGCAAGGCGTCAAAACCCTGTGGCAAGCCAATTCGCCCCAGCTGTATGTGAATGTGGACACCGAGAAAGCCCGCTCCATGGGCATCGCCGTGGCCGACATCTACAACACGCTGCAGGCCACGCTGGGCAGCTACTACGTGAACGACTTCAACAAGAGCGGCCGTATCTACCAGGTGCTGATGCAGGCCGAAGGCCAGTACCGCAGCAAGCCGGACGACATCGGCGCGCTGTATGTGCGCACCAAGGCCGGCCAGATGGTGCAGATCCGCTCGGTGGCAGACGTAAAGTTTGTCGCGGGCCCGGACTCGGTGCAGCATTTCAACGCGCTGCCATCGATCCAGATTCTGGGCGACCCCAAGCCCGGTTTCAGCTCGGGCCAGGCGATTGCCGCGATGGAGCGGGCCGCCAACAAGGTGCTGCCGACCGACGTGGGTTACGACTGGGGTGGCACGGCTTTTCAACAAAAGCGTAGCAGTGGCTCTAGCACGGTAGCGCTGATGGCGGGCTTTGTGATGATCTTCTTGATCTTGGCGGCGCAGTATGAAAAGTGGTCGCTGCCGTTCTCGGTGCTGCTGGCTCTGCCGTTCGGCATCTTTGGTGCGCTGGTGGCGGTGTACCTGCGCAACTACGCCAATGACGTGTACTTCCAGATCGGTCTGGTCACGCTGCTGGGCTTGTCGGCCAAGAACGCGATTCTGATCGTGGAATTTGCCACCATGAAGGTGCACGAAGGCCTGTCGCCGGTAGCTGCCGCGCTGGAAGCCGCCCGGCTGCGCTTTCGCCCCATCTTGATGACCTCGCTGGCCTTCATTTTGGGGGTGGTGCCACTGGCTTTCTCCAGCGGCGCGGGCGCAGCAGCCCGCCAGTCCATCGGCACCGGCGTGCTGGGCGGCATGCTGGCGGCTACTTTCCTGGCGGTGTTTTTGGTGCCGCTGTTTTTCAAACTGGTCAATGACTGGAACTTCCGCAGCACGCCGGAAGACTTCAAGGATTTGAACAAACCAGCCCACGGCGAAGGAGCGCACCATGTCTAAGCGCATTATGCGATTTGCTATTACTTTAATAGCTGCTGCCGCAGTATCTGCATGCGGTGTGGCCAAATTAGGCCCTAACTATGCGCGCCCCGCACTGGACGTGCCCGCTGCGTTGGCAAGCACGGGCGGCACGGCCACCAACGTGGACTGGCTGGCGTGGTGGAAGGGTTTTAACGACCCGGTGCTGGACGGCCTGCTGACGGAGGCGGCCAGCAACAGCCAGGACCTGGCCCTGGCCACGGCGCGCATTGCCGAGGCCCGTGCCACGCTGGACCAGAACGCGGCCAACTTCTACCCCTCGGTAGATTTGACCGCCAGCACTGCGCGTACCCGCACCAGCGAAAACGCGCGTTCGTACAGCACGTCTGCAGGCCCGTACAGCAACGACCGCCAGCTGGGTTTGAGCGCCAGCTACGAGATCGACTTCTGGGGCCGCTACGCCCGCGCCGACGAAGCCGCCCGCGCCCGCATGCTGGCCCAGGAAGCCAGCCGTGGCACGGTGCTGACCACGCTGTACGCCAGCGTGGCGCAAAGCTACTTTGCCCTGCGTGCGCTGGACGCCCAGCAAACCCTGGCCGAGCAGACCTTTGCCACCCGTTCTGAGAACCTGCGCCTGCAAAAGCGCCGGTTTGACGCCGGGGTCATCGGCGAGCTGGACCTGCGCCAGGCCGAGTCCGAGGCCGCGGGCATCCAGGCCACGCTGCAGCAAACGCAGCAAAGCCGCAGCAATGCCGAGTCGGCTTTGGCCGTGTTGCTGGGCCGCAAGCCCGGCGACATTCTGGTGCCCACCTTGGCCCGTGGTGCGGACCTGGGCACGCTGTACGCTGCCCCGAGCATTCCGGCCGATCTGCCGTCCGACGTGCTGACCCGCCGCCCCGACGTGGTGGCTGCCGAGCAGGCGCTGGTGGCGGCCAACGCCGACATCGGCCAGGCCCGTGCTGCGTACTTTCCCAAACTCAGCCTGACGGCCAGCGTGGGCTACGAGTCCAAGGCCCTGAAGGATCTGTTCGACCCGGCCTCGCTGTTCTGGAACCTGGTGGGCAACCTGACGCAGCCCATCTTCCGGGGCGGTGCGCTCAAAGCCGTGGAGGCTGCGGCCAACGCGCGCCAGCAGCAGGCCGTGGCCACCTACACCCAGACGGTGCAAAACGCCTTTCGCGACGTGCACGACGCGCTGAATAACGTGGCAGCGGGCCGCGACATCACCGCCACCACGGCCAAGCGCATCGACGCTCTGCGCAGCACGCTGCGGCTGGCCGACTTGCGCTACAAAAACGGCTATTCCAGCTACCTGGACGTGCTGAACGCGCAACGCGACCTGTCGCAAGCCGAGTCTGGCCTGATCGACACCCAGCGCAGCCAGCTGAATGCGGTGGTCAGCCTGTACAAGGCGCTGGGCGGCGGCTGGGACGCCCGCAGTGTGGTGTCGCTAGCCGAAAAACCGTAACGCTGCCTTGGCCCGAACGCCCCCTTCCTCTGCGGAAGGGGGCGTTTTTGCATTCCAAGCGTGCAACGGCGCGCTGTGCTACCTTCCGTCCCCGGCCAAAAATTACAAAGAGCTCTGCCATGTCCCCATCCACCCCGTCCACACCTTTGCAAGACCGCCTGGCCGCGCTATCTCCCGACCAGCTCAAGGGCATCCGCCGTGGGCTGGAGAAGGAAAGCCTGCGCGCCCAGCCCAGCGGCAGCCTGGCGCTGACCCCGCACCCGAGCGCACTCGGCTCGGCGCTGACGCACCCGCACATCACCACCGACTTCAGCGAATCGCAGGTCGAGCTGATCACCGGTGTGCACGCGGGCGTGGAAGACTGCCTGGCCGAGCTGACCGAGGTGCACCAGTTCACCTACCGGGCCCTGCGCGATGTGGGCGACGAGATGCTGTGGGTGTCCAGCATGCCCTGCGGCCTGCCCACCGACGAAACCATCCCCATCGGTCGCTACGGCAGCTCCAACGTGGGCCGCGCCAAGAGCGTGTACCGCATGGGCCTGGGCCACCGCTACGGGCGGCGCATGCAAACCATCTCCGGCATCCACTACAACTGGTCGATGCCGGGCGTGTCCAGTGAGCAGTATTTCGGGCTGATCCGCAACTTCCGCCGCCATGCGTTTTTGCTGCTGTACCTGTTTGGCGCGTCGCCTGCCGTGTGCTCCAGCTTTGTGGCGGGGCGCGACCATGCCCTGCAACGTTTAAGCGAACGCACCATGTACATGCCGCATGGCACCTCGCTGCGCATGGGCCGCCTGGGCTACCAGAGCGACGCCCAGGCCTCGCTGGCCGTCAGCTACAACAGCCTGGAGGGCTACGCCGCCTCGCTGCACGAGGCGCTGACCCGTCCGTACCCCGCCTACAAGGCCGTGGGCGTGCGCGGCACCGGCGGCGACTACAACCAGCTGGCCACCAGCCTGCTGCAGATTGAAAACGAGTTTTACGGCACCATCCGCCCCAAGCGCGTCATCCACCCCGGCGAGCGCCCGCTGCACGCGCTGCGCGAACGCGGCGTCGAATACGTGGAAGTGCGCCTGCTGGACCTGGACCCCTTCGTGCCCGTGGGCATCACCGCGCAAACCATGCGCTTCATCGACGTGTTTTTGCTGCATTGCCTGCTGAACGACAGCCCACCCGACAGCCCGCAAGAAATCACCGAGCTGGCGCACAACCAGCACCGGGTGGCCGCCCGGGGCCGTGAGCCCGGCTTGACGCTGGAACGCGCCGGGGCCGAAGTGCCGTTGGCAGAGTGGGGTGGGGACCTGGTGGCCCAGTGCCGCCCGATTGCCACTGCGCTGGACGCCACCCACGGCGGCACGCTGTACACCGATGCGCTGGATGCCGCCCTGGCCGCGCTGGCCAACCCGGCGCTGCTGTCGTCGGCCCGCGTGCTGGACGCCATGCAGCGCGACCATGCCAACGGTTTTGTGCCGTTCACCAAAGCCCAGTCGCTGGAAACCCGCGACGCACTGCTGGCCCAGCCCTTCAGCGCCGAGCAGCAAGCCCGCTTTGACGCCATGAGCGCCCAGTCGGTACAGGCCCAAAAAGCCATCGAGGCGGCGGACACCATGCCTTTTGACATTTACCTGCCGCAGTACCTGTCGCCCGAGCGCCTGGTGGTACACCACCGCCGGGTGGCGCCAGTGCCTGCCACGGTTTAAGTACCAAATAGGCAGTTGGTGCATATGGAGTGGGCGGTGAATGCTATATAAATAGTAGCAATTGCCGTGCTGCGGTTGGGTGGCATGCAGCGCATAAAAAATCTTGCCAGCCCCTGCAAATCCGAACCACCCGTGCTAGGAGCCTGTCGGACTTTCGGTACATCGGCTGCAATCCGACCGCAGCGGTCCATTTTTTACCGTCTTTTTGACCCATAGCGGAGCTATTGGCCTGCAAATCCGGCAAAAACTGTCCTTGCTGGGGCCGAATTTCGCTTCGATGCCGAAAGTCCGACAGGCTCCTAGGCGTTTTCCCTAGAAAACCCAGCCCGGGCAAAATGCCTAAAATTTAAGCAATGCAAGCTTTGTCTTTGTAAAACAAGCACTTAGCATCCGCATACAGCCGTTTGCCAAGCTTATCCACAAGTTTGTCCAGTGCCAGTGGGTAGAACTTGGCACCCCTACAAAGACCAGGGTACGGCTTGACGCCTGCCAGCACATGCGGCATCATGGCGGGGTGTTGTCTGACAACTGATGACAAACCCAGGCCAGCACTGATTTCTAGAACAAAGGACACCCCCCATGACGCCCCAAGCCGCGGCTCCTGTGCCGCTCACCATCCGCATGCACGCCTTGGACAACGTGGCTATCGTGGCCAACGACGGCGGTTTGCCCGCAGGCACCGTGCTGCCGTCGGGCCTGGTTTTGTGCGACAAGGTGCCCCAGGGCCACAAGGTCAACCTGGTGGACCTGCCTGCCGACGCCCCGGTGCTGCGCTACAACGTGGTCATCGGCTATGCGCTGCGCGACATTCCCGCCGGTAGCTGGGTCCACGAACGGCTGCTGAAGATGCCCGCCGCGCGCGAACTGGTGGGCCTGCCTATGCCCGGCGACGCGGGGGTGGTCACCCCGGTGTCGCTGCCGTCGCTGGAGGGCTATACCTTTGAGGGCTACCGCAACGCCGACGGGTCGGTGGGCAGCCGCAATATTTTGGCCATCACCACCACCGTGCAGTGCGTGGCCGGGGTGCTGGACTTTGCGTTACAGCGCATCAAGGCCGAGCTGCTGCCGCGCTACCCGCATGTGGACGACGTGGTGGGGCTGGAGCACACCTACGGCTGCGGCGTGGCCATCGACGCGCCCGACGCCATCATTCCCATCCGCACCCTGCGCAACATCAGCCGCAACCCCAATTTTGGCGGCGAGGTGATGGTGCTCAGCCTGGGCTGCGAAAAGCTGCAACCCGAGCGCCTGCTGCCGCCCGGCACCATTCCGATAGACGACCAGCGCGATGCGGTGCTGGACGTGGTGTGTCTGCAGGCCGAGGAGCACGTGGGCTTCATGTCCATGATCGACTCGGTGATGCGCCAGGCCACGGTGCACCTGGAGCGCCTGAACCTGCGCCGCCGTGAAACAGTGCCCGCGTCCGAACTGGTGGTGGGCGTGCAGTGCGGCGGCAGCGACGCGTTTTCGGGCGTGACCGCCAACCCGGCCGTGGGCTTTGCCACCGATTTGCTGGTGCGTGCCGGGGCCACGGTCATGTTTTCCGAGACCACCGAGGTGCGCGACGGCATTGCCCAGCTCACCGCCCGCGCCAGCAGCACTGCTGTGGCCGAGGCCATGGTGCGCGAGATGGCCTGGTACGACAACTACCTGCACCAGGGCCGGGTAGACCGCAGTGCCAACACCACGCCAGGCAACAAGCTGGGCGGTTTGTCCAACATTGTTGAAAAAGCGATGGGCTCCATCGTCAAGTCGGGCAGCGCCCCCATCAGCGGCGTGCTGTCGCCGGGCGAAAAGCTGCAGCAAAAAGGACTGGTTTACGCCGCCACGCCAGCCAGCGACTTCATCTGCGGCACGCTGCAGCTGGCCGCCGGCATGAACGTACACATCTTCACCACCGGGCGGGGCACGCCCTACGGCCTGGCCGAAGTGCCCGTCATCAAGGTCGCTACCCGCAGCGACCTGGCGCGCCGTTGGCACGACCTGATGGATGTCAACGCAGGCCGCATCGCCACAGGCGAGGCCAGCATCGAAGACGTGGGCTGGGAGCTGTTTCACCTGATGCTGGCAGTGGCCAGCGGCCAGAAGACCTGGGCCGAGCACTGGAAGCTGCAGAACGCGCTGGTGCTGTTCAACCCGGCCCCTGTGACGTGATTTTTGTTTTAAGGGTCGAATAGGCCGCTAGCGCATATAGAACATGCGCTAGCAGCTATATAAACCATAGCGTACGTCTTTTTAACCCCGGAGCGGCCCGGATGTGCGCCACGCGCCACAATCCCGCATGACCGAGTCTTCCTCCCCACTTCCCCGCATGGCTGTGCCTGCGCTCTCGCTGGCGGCATTTGCCAGCGGCATCTCGCTGCGCATCACCGACGCCCCGCTGCCCCGCCTGGCGCACGACTTCTCGGTGTCCATCGGCCAGGCTGCGGGTGTCATTACCGCTTTCGCCGTGGCCTATGGCTTGGCGCAGCTGCTGTTTGGCCCGCTGGGGGACCGGTTTGGCAAATACCGTGTCATCGCCTGGGCGTGTGTGGCGTGTGCTGTCACCACGTCGTTGTGCGGCTTGGCGCAAAGCTTTTCGCAACTGCTGGCTGCGCGTCTGGTGGCCGGGGCTACGGCCGCCGCACTGATTCCCTTGTCGATGGCCTGGATTGGCGACGTGGTGCCCTATGCGCGCCGCCAGCCGGTGTTGGCCCGGTTTTTGATCGGGCAGATCATGGGCCTGTCGCTGGGGGTATCGATGGGCGGTTTTGCGGCCGACTATTGGGGCTGGCGGCTGCCGTTTCTGGCCATTGGCGGTGGCTATGTGCTGGTCAGCGTGCTGTTGTTTGCGGTACACCGCCAGTTGCCCGCGCAGGCGCGCCAGACCCGGCCGTCGCTGGGCCACCCGCTGCGCAGCATGGTGAACGAATTTGCCCAGGTACTGGCCCAACCCTGGGCGCGGGTGGTGTTGCTGACGGTGTTTACCGAGGGGGCATTTTTGTACGGCACGTTTGCTTTTATTGCCACCCATTTGCATACCGTATTTGGCGTGTCGCTGGCGACTGCCGGGTCGGTGGTGATGTGGTTTGGCTTTGGCGGGCTGCTGTTTGCGCTGTGCTCGGCCACGCTGGTGCGGCGCTTGGGCGAGGTGGGGCTGACCTGCTGGGGCGGCATTTTGATTGCGTTGTCGCTGCTGACGGTGGGCCTGGCCCCGGTATGGTGGTGGGCCATTCCTGCCTGCTTTGTGGCAGGCCTGGGTTTTTACATGCTGCACAACACCTTGCAGATCAACGCCACCCAAATGGCGCCCGAGCGCCGGGGTGCAGCGGTGTCGGCATTTGCTTCCTGCTTTTTTCTGGGCCAGGCGGCGGGTGTGGCTGCTGCGGGAGCCGTAACCGCTTATGGGGGAACGCAGGCGGTGCTGGTGACGGGGGCTGCCGGGGTCTTGGTGGTGGCACTGAACTTCAGCCGCATGCGGGCGGCGGTATTGCGCCAGGCGCCGCAGCCGGTGGTTGACGGCACTAAGGTGTAAAGGCCTTGCCGTCCACCGTCATGCCTTGGGCGGAGAATTTGGCCGCTGTTTTGGCTTTGACGCCCGGCACGCGGGCCATAAAGTCGGCCCAGTCCTTGAACTTGCCGCTGTCGCGCTGGGCCAGTATCTGGCGTGACATGCCGGGCCCAATGCCTTTGATGCTGTCTAGCTCGGCCACGCTGGCCAGGTTGGCGTCTACCTCCGCCCAGGCCAGGCGGGCTATGCACAGGGCAGCGGTCAGGATTATTTTTTTCAGCATGGTGTGCCAGTTAAGATTGGCCCTAATCGTACAAGTTGAAGGATAGGCGCATGAAGATTTTGGTAACCGGGGCCGCTGGCTTTATTGGCATGACAGCATCGCTCAAGCTGCTGGCACGCGGTGACGAGGTGGTCGGGCTGGACAACCTGAATGACTATTACGAGGTCACGCTGAAGCACAACCGCCTGAAGCGGCTGACACCGCACGCCAACTTCCGCTTTGTACAGCTGGACGTGAGCGACCAAGCCGGCATGGCTGCCCTGTTTGCCGCTGAAAAGTTTGACCGCGTGATCCACCTGGCTGCCCAGGCCGGTGTGCGCTATTCGCTGCAAAACCCCCACGCCTATGTGGAAAGCAACCTGGTGGGCTTCACCAATATCCTGGAAGGCTGCCGCCATAGCCAGGTGCAGCATCTGGTGTACGCATCCAGCTCCAGCGTGTACGGCGGCAATACCAAGATGCCGTTTTCCGAGCATGACAGCGTGGACCACCCCGTGAGCCTGTACGCTGCCACCAAGAAGGCCAATGAGCTGATGGCGCATACCTACAGCCATCTTTTCGGTCTACCCACTACCGGCTTGCGCTTTTTCACCGTGTATGGCCCCTGGGGGCGGCCCGATATGGCGCTGTTCCTGTTCACCAAGGCGATTCTGGAAGGCCGTCCGATCGACGTGTTCAACTACGGAAACATGCAACGTGACTTTACCTACGTAGATGACATCGTGGAAGGCGTCATCCGCGTGCTGGACCGCGTGGCCACGGCCAACCCCCTGTACGACGCTACTTTGGCTGATCCCGCTACCAGCAATGCGCCTTACCGGGTGTTCAATATCGGCAACAACAACCCCGTGCCACTGCTGGACTTCATCGGCTGCATTGAAGATGCCTTGGGCATGCAGGCGGAGAAGCGCCTGTTACCGCTGCAGGACGGCGATGTACCCGCCACCTACGCCAACACCGATGCTCTGCAGCAATGGGTGGGTTTTGTACCCGGTACCAGTGTGCAGACGGGCATCGCCAACTTTGTGGCTTGGTACCGCGACTACTACAAGGTTTAAAAAAAAGGGGTGTGGGGGGGGCGGTTACCTGGGGTTTATCAGGCTTGGCCCAACAGGCCTTTGGCGCCCAGTTCACAAAGGTCCAGTACCCGTTCAAACCCCGCTGCATTGCCGTAGTAGGGGTCCGGTACTTCATCCGTGTTGGCATTGCTGGCCGCGTGCAAGAACAGCTGTAGTTTGTGGGCTTGTTCCGGTGGGCAAATACGCTGCAGCTCTGTCAAATTGCTATGGTCCATCGCCAGCACAAGATCAAAGCGGCTGAAATCAACCGACTCCACTTGCCGTGAGCGCATTTTTCCAGGGCTGTAGCCACGCCGCTGTAGTGCCGCAACGGCGCGGGAGTCTGTGGGGGCCTTGCGTTTCCCCGCATGGGTGCCTGCGGACTCAAACG
>CANFZJ010000086.1 GCA_947451445.1 Comamonadaceae bacterium | reverse complement strand
GGCCATTGCCAATTATTCCAGCCGTCGGCGGTTTGGCGGATGGCGGTGCTGAAGTCGGCTTCGGCCTGGCCTGCGCGTTCGCTGTCCCAGCGCAGGCTGGCGCTGAGGCTGTTGCCGTCGCTGCGCAGGCCGATGCGGGCGGTGCGGATGCCCGCGCTGATGGTGCTGGGCGCGGCTTTGCTGCCCACGGCCTCGTCGCCGGTCAGCAGCTGCAGGTCGCCGCTGCGGCGGGCCAGATTGGCGCTGACTTGCAGGGTTTGCGCGGCCTGCAGGTTCCAGTCGCCGTCCAGCAGCAGGTCGCCTTTGAGGCCCAGCTGCGCCAACTGCCCGGCGCTGGCGCTGATGGCGTCCAGCCAGCCCATGGGCAGGCCTTGCAGCGTGCCGCTGCTGCTCAGGCGGGACCGGTCGCCGTCGTGCGCCCAGGCCACGGGTTGCCAGGCGATGCGGGCCGTGCCGGGCACAGGACCGCTCAGGCTGGCGCTACCGGCTGCCGCATCCACGCTGCTGCCTTTGGCTGTGTGGGCCAGTTGCAGCGCCAGGGCTTGGTCTAGCTGCAGCTTCCAGGTGCCGGGGCTGTTGCTGTCTTGCAGCTGTAGCGCCAGGCTGGCGATGCGGGCCTGCCACTGGCTGGGGGTGGCCATGTGGGCGCTGGCCTGGCTGTTCAGCTGGACGCGCCGGGTGCCGTTGGCCAGTTCGCCTTGCAGCCGGATGTCGAGTGCCTGCAGGCCACCGGACAGGTTGAGCTGGAATTGGCGCAGGGTGGTGGGCGCGCCCGTGGCGGCGCGGACTTCCAGCGTGGGGACGGCCAGCTGGGCCTGTAGGCTGAGCGCTGCGGTGCTGGCCCAGCCGCCGCTCCAGTGCCCGGCCAGGTCGGCCTGGCCTTTGACGGCGGTGCTGTGCAGGCTGGCTGCTGCACCGGGCAGGCGGGCCAGCCAGCGGGTCACCAGGTCGGCGTCGCGGATGCTGAGTTTGACGTCGCCCGCGCCCTGGGTGGCGCTGATCTGGCCTTGCAAGTCGGCCTGGGCGCCGGGCAGGGTGAGCTGTAGCTGGCCTTTGGCGGCCTTGCTGGTGGTGTTGAAGTCCACCGGGCCTTGCAACAGCGCGTCGTCGGTTTGCAACTTGAGCTGCGACAGGCTGAGTACGCCCGCAGCCCAGCGGCCCACTGCCTGGACGCTGCGGATGCGCAGGCCGCGCAAGGCCGCATTAGCGGGGGCGTTGGCGGCGGGTTGCAGCGCGGCGTCGAACTGGATGGCCGGGCCGCTGCTGCGGGCACTCACGTGGGCGTTCACGGTGCCGTCCAGCAGGGCCGGGTCCAGCTGGCTGTGCAGGGCGACGGGGTTGATGCGTTGCAGGCGGGCCTGCACGGACCAGTCATTGCCCGCCTGCTGGCCGCTGGCCTGCAGTTCGCCGTTGCCGATGTGTGCGTTCAGGGTGTCCACCCGCCAGCTGCCTTGCCGGTACTGCAGGCGGGTTTGCAGCTGCTCCAGCGGGATGCGACTGGTGTCCCACGGGCCGCTGAGGCGGTTGTCCACGCGGGCCTGGGCGCGCCAGCCTGTGCCGTCGGGCCCATCGGGCGTTATCTGCAGGCTGCCGCCCAGCAGGGTGTGCGGGGCCTGCGGCCACAGGTCGGCCAGGTTCAGTTGCTGGAACAGCGCGTCGGCCTGGTGGATGGGCTGGTCGGCCCAGGGTTTGATCTGCGCGCTGAGTGTGGCTTGCAGCGGGTTGCCCGGGGCGAGGGCGGCGGTGATGTGCAGCAGGGCATCCGGCCCGGCCAGCGGCCCGGTGGCGGACGCGCTGGCCTGCACGTGCAGCGGCTGGCTTGTGCCGGGCAGGGTGGTGTCCAGCGCGCCTTGCAGCGTGGCCTGTAGCGCCATGGGGCTGCGCGCTTGCAGGCTGGCCTGGGCGCTGTAGGTTCCTGATGAAATATGCACTTTGCGCAGGTCTAGCTTGTGCAGTGTGCTATCAAAACTGTAGTTTCCGGTTAAATGGCTTGCATGCAGTGCGGGCGGGCCCACCCAGTCCAGCGCGGCAATGTCAAACGGCACATGCAGCGTGAACGGCAGTACGAACTCGGTCAGCGGCGGCGTGGGCTCGGTGGACGGGGTTTGCTCAATCCGCAGCGTGGCGATGTGCAGCTGGCCCAGGCGCAGTTCACGCTGCAGCAGGGGGCGTAGCTGCCAGCCCACTGCCACGTCTTGCGCCTCCAGCGCCAGGCTGGGGCTGTGGTAGCGCAGGCTGCCGATGTAGCCGCCCCGGCGTAGCGAGCCGCTGACATCTTGCGCCTCCAGCGTGTGGCCCGCAGGCAAGAAGCGGGCGGTGTGCTGCAAGGCGGTGGCCAGCGACGCATCGCTGCCCAGCCACAGCCACGCGCCGCTGGCCAGCCCGATCAAAACCAGCAGAGGGGCCAGTAACCACCACAGCAGGCGCTTCATTTCATTTCCATTTCAATTCGAGATTAGGCGCGAAGCCGCAGACAGTGGCTTGCCGCGGCTTGGCGAAGCAACGACATATCGGATTGAAATGGGAGCGAAATCAAAAGCTGAACCCTACGTTCATGTGTAACCGCATCCGGCGCGTGGCCAAGCCGTAAGCCAGGTCAATCTGCAAAGGGCCGACGGGGCTGCGCCAGCGTACGCCCGTGCCCACGCCGACCTTGGCATGCAGGGCGCCTACGGTATCGGCCACTGCCCCGGCGTCGACAAACAGGGTGCTTTCCCAGGCGCTGGGGCGGCCATCTACGACGATGGGGCGCTGCCATTCGACGCTGCCCGCACCGATATAGCGCCCGGCGGCCACGGCTCCGGCGCTGTTGCTGACGCCAATCGACTGGTAGCTGTAGCCGCGCACGGTGGTGTCGCCGCCGGTCAAAAACTGCAGGGTGCTGGGGATGTTGGCGTCGGCCTTGGCGACGATGGCCCCGGCTTCGGCCCGCAGTGCGAATCGACCGGCCCGGGATGCAGCGGTCGGGGTGCCCAGAATTTTTGCCACTGGCCAGTAGCCCAGCCAGCGGGTGAGCGCGCGGGTGAAGGGTTGCTGGTCGGGACCCAGGGTCAGGCCCGCACCGAGCTCCAGCGCCAGGCCATAGCCTTGGGTGGGCGTGCGGATGTCGTCAAAGTTGCGCTGCGTCCAGGCGTAGTTGGCGCTGATGGCGCTGCTGGACTCCAAGGGGTCGCTGCCGGTGGCGCTGCGGGCGTGGTCGTACTGCAGGTAGAGGTTGCGGTCGATGTGGTCGCTGAGTTGGCTAGTGCCCGCCCGCACGCGCTGGCTGGTGGTGGCGGTGCCGCTGGTGTCCTGGTGCTGCAGCTGGGCGGAGGTGGCCCAGCGCCAGTTGCTGGCGTCGGGCGGGCCGGTGAGTTCGGTGTTCAGGGTCTGGGTTTCGCGGTCCAGGCTGAGTTTGGAGATTTCGCGCCAGCCCAGCCAGGGCAGTTGGCGGTGCGTGTGTTCGGCTGACAGGCGTGGTCCGCTGTCGGTGCTGAAGCCCACGCCCAGCACCAGTTTTTGCAGCTTGGCCTCGCGCAGTTGGGCAACGACCGTGGCGGCCTGCGGGTCGCTGCTGGTGTCCAGCGACAAAAACACGGCGTCAAAGTAGCCGCTATCGACCAGCCGCTGCTGGGTTTGCAGCAGCTGGGCCTGGGTGTAGGGGGCTCCGGTGGGCAGTTGCGCCAGGCGGCTGACCAGCGTGGTGCTGTAGCGCTCCAGGCCGCGCAGCGCTAGCGGGCCAAAGCGGTAGGCTGGGCCGCTGGCCAGGGTGAGCTCCAGCCGCGCGCTGTGGCTGTCGGGGGCTATGTCGGCCAGGCTGGCGCTGATCTCGCCGGTGGGGTAACGCTGTACGGTCAGGCTGCGCAGGGCCTGGGTTTTGGCGTCGTCCCAGGCGTCCTGGGTGAAGGGCGCGCCCACGCGCAGCAGCCAGCCGCTGCGGATGGCGTCGCGCAGGGCCTGGGCGGCGGGGTCATCCGCCAACGGCCCTGTGAAGGTGATTTGTACGTCGCTGATGCGGGCGGGTTCGCCGGGGTCTACGGTCAGCAGCACCTCGCGCGGTGCGCTGGGGCTGTTGGGGGTGGGCGTGACCACCACTGTGACCTGGGCCGCAAAGTAGCCCTGGGTGGCCAGCAGGTCGTGGGCGTTGGCCTCGGCGGCCTGCACCAGCCGGGCCAGTTCGGTGTCGTCCAGGTCGGTCAGGCTGCGGTAGCATTGCAGCTCCAGGTGCTTGGCCAGCAGGGCCTGGATGGCCTCGGGGGCGTTGATGCGCAGGTCGAAGGCGGCGGTGTCGGCGTGCGCAGGCAACATGCCCGCCAGCCATCCGCACAGCAGTATCCGTAGCCAGAATCCGCGCATCGGCTATTCCGTTTCCATTTCAATTCGAGATTAGGCGCGAAGCCGCAGACAGTATGGACATACGGCAAGGCGAAGTAACGACATATCGGATTGAAATGGAGACAGAATCATTTTGATAACAGCCGCATGGCGTCTTCTAGACCTTGCAGGGTCAGGGGGAACATGCGCTGGGCGACCAGCTGCTGGACGATGGCGATGCTTTGGCGGTACGGCCATAGGCCTTGCGGCTCGGGGTTGATCCAGGCGAATTTGGGGAAGGCCTGGGTCAGTCGCTGCAGCCAGGCGGCACCGGGCTCTTCGTTCATGTATTCCACGCTGCCACCGGCTTGCAAAATTTCATACGGGCCCATGGTGGCGTCACCGATGAAGAGCAGTTTGTAGTCTTTGTTGTACTTGCGGATGATGTCCCAGGTGGCGAACTTTTCGCTGTAGCGGCGGCGGTTGTGCTTCCACATGAAGTCGTAGACGCAGTTGTGGAAGTAGTAAAACTCCAGGTGCTTGAACTCGCTTTTGCTGGCGCTGAAGAGTTCTTCGACCCGCTGCACATGCTCGTCCATGCTGCCGCCGACGTCCATCAGCAGCAGCACCTTCACGTTGTTGTGCCGCTCGGGCACCATTTTGATGTCCAGCCAGCCCGCGTTGGCGGCGGTGCTGCGGATGGTGTCTGGCAGGTCCAGTTCGTCGGCGTGGCCTGCGCGGGCAAATTTGCGCAGGCGGCGCAGGGCGACCTTGATGTTGCGCGAACCCAGTGCCTGGTTGTCGTCGTAGTCTTTGAATGTGCGCTGGTCCCATACCTTCACCGCGCTTTTGTTGCGGCTTTTTTCCTGGCCGATGCGGATGCCCTGCGGGTTGTAGCCGTTGGCTCCAAACGGGCTGGTGCCGCCGGTGCCGATCCACTTGCTGCCGCCTTCGTGGCGCTCTTTTTGTTCTTCAAAACGCTTTTTAAGCGTGGCCATCAGTTCGTCCCAGCCCATCTTGTCGATCTTGGCCTTTTCTTCGGGGCTGAGTTCGAGTTCCAGGTTTTTGCGCAGCCAGTCCAGCGGGATGTCCTGGCTGAAGTCGGCCACCTGTTCCACGCCTTTGAAGTAGGCGGCAAAGGCCTGGTCGAACTTGTCGTAGTGCTTTTCGTCTTTGACCAGCGTGCAGCGGCTGAGGTAGTAGAAGTCGTCCAGTTTGAAGCTGTCGTCGCTGTGCGGGCCGACCACCCCGGCCTGCAGCGCCTCCAGCAGGCTCAGGTATTCCTTGACGGAGATCGGCAGCTTGGCGGAACGCAGGGTGTAGAAGAAGTCCAGCAGCACGGATAAAACCCTAGGGACGCGGTTTGGTCAGTTGGTGGCGCAGGTGGGCCTTCACCGTGGGCCATTCGCTGGCGATGATGCTGAACACCACGGTGTCGCGCAGCGTGCCGTTGGGCGAAATGGCGTGGTTGCGCAGCACGCCGTCTTGTTTGGCCCCCAGCCGGGTGATGGCGGCGCGGCTGTCAAAGTTGAACCAGTGGGTGCGAAATTCGACCGCAATGCAGTCCAGCACCTCAAACGCGTGCTTCAACAGGAGGAGCTTGGCTTCGGTGTTGACGCCGCTGCGCTGTACGCTCTGGCTGTACCAGGTGTGGCCTATTTCCAGGCGGCGGTTGGCGGCGTCTACGTTGAAGTAGCGGGTCGAGCCGATGATTTTGCCGTCCGACTTGCGCCGTACCACGAACGGCATGGCGCCCAGGGTGTCGCGCATGGCCAATGCGCTGTCGATATACGCCAGCACCGCCTCGGGGCTGCCTACGCTGGTGTACCAGAGCTTCCACAGCTCGCCGTCGCGGGCGGCGGTGAGCAGCTCTTCTTCGTGCTCTCTTTGCAGGGGCTCCAGCACAACGAGGTTGCGTCCGGTCAGGGTGACGGCGTCAATGAAGCGGGCCATGTGGTGTCTCCCCGGCAAGATTAGCGGTGGTGGCGTTGCATGAACACCAGTTTTTCAAACAGGCTGACATCCTGCTCGTTTTTGAGCAAGGCCCCCACCAGCGGCGGCACGGCAACCGCATCGTCCTGGCTGTGCAGGGCGGCGGCCGAGATGTCTTCGGCCACCAGCAGCTTGAGCCAGTCCAGCAGCTCCGAGGTGGAGGGCTTTTTCTTCAGGCCCGGCAGGTTGCGCACTTCGTAAAAGGTCTTCATCGCCGCCGCCAGCAGTTCTTTTTTGAGGCCGGGGAAGTGCACGTCCACGATCTGCTGCATGGTGGTGGCGTCGGGGAACTGGATGTAGTGGAAGAAGCAGCGGCGCAAAAAGGCGTCGGGCAGCTCCTTTTCGTTGTTCGAGGTAATGAACACCAGCGGGCGGTGCTTGGCACGCACCAGCTCGCGGGTTTCATAGCAGTAGAACTCCATACGGTCGATTTCGCGCAGCAAATCGTTGGGAAACTCGATGTCGGCCTTGTCGATTTCGTCGATCAGCAGGGCTACCGGCTGGTCGGCGGTGAAGGCCTGCCACAGCACGCCTTTGACGATGTAGTTGTGGATGTCCTTGACCCGGGCATCGCCCAACTGCGAGTCGCGCAGGCGGCTCACCGCGTCGTATTCGTACAGACCCTGCTGCGCCTTGGTGGTGGATTTGATGTGCCACTGCAGCAGCGGCATGCCCAATGCCTGTGCCACTTCTTCGGCCAGCATGGTCTTGCCGGTGCCCGGTTCGCCCTTGACCAGCAGGGGGCGCTGCAGTGTGGCGGCTGCGTTCACGGCCAACATCAGGTCTGCGGTGGCAACGTAGTTGCGGGAGCCTTGGAATTTCATGGGGGGAGGGCTGTGGCCAGAATGGGTGAAAAACGACTGTGCCTATAATCTAAAGCTGGATACAGGCCCGGTTTTCACCAGATTGTGCGCGCAAAAATGAATAATTATTTCACCACGGTATTTGCATTGGCAGTTGCTAGCATGGCTGCAGTTTCTTCCGCCCAGGACATTGTGGGCGACGCCAAAGCAGGCCACGCCAAGGTGGATATGTGCATTGGTTGCCACAGCATTGTGGGCTACCAGGCCAGCTTTCCCGAGGTGCACAAGGTGCCCAAAATCTCGGGCCAGGGGGCCAAGTACATCATCTCTGCGCTGAACGCCTATAAAAAAGGCGACCGCAAACACCCCACCATGCGCGGCATTGCCGACTCGCTCAGCGACCAGGACATGGCCGATGTGGCGGCCTACTACAGCACGAATGGTGTGGTAGCCGGTGCCGCAGCCCCCGCCAAAGTGACGGTCGCGCCCAACGAACAGGTGGCCGGGCTGTTGACCAAGGGCGCTTGCATGTCTTGCCACGGTGACAACTTCTCCAAGCCCATCGACCCCACTTACCCCAAGATTGCAGGCCAGCACGCCGACTACCTGTTCGTCGCACTCAAGTCGTACAAGACCGAAGGCAACCCGCTGGTCGGTCGCTCCAACGCCATCATGGGCGGCGTGGCCAAGCAGTTTTCCAACGCCGAGCTCAAGGCTTTGGCCGGCTATGTGCACTCGCTGGACGGCGAGCTGAAAGTAGTGCCCCAGTCGCGCTTTCGCTAAACCGGTTGGTAGTTCAAAAAAGCCCGCTTGCAGCGGGCTTTTTTACGTCTTTAGTCGTGTGTTGCGCGGCGCTGCACGCTGGCGGTGTAGGCGTCACCATCGGGTGGCCGCCCGGAGTGCTGGCTTTCCCACAGCATCACCCCCAGGCAGTCCATGGTTTCGTGGTGCGCGTCGTGCAGCGAGTCACGGCGGCGGGTCAGCAGCTCTACCGCCTGGCGGATGCCGCGCGGCTGGTCGATGGAGCATTGCTCGCTGATCGACAAATGCATCGACAGGTGTAGGAAGGGGTTGGTTTTGCCCGGCTCGGCATCGTAGTTGCGGGCTACGGCGGCCTCGGCGTCGCGCATGTCGGCGTGGTATTCGGGGTGCTCGTTCAGCCATTGGCTAGCTATCATTTCAATAGCTTCCAGCGCTTGACCTGTCTGCGCTTTGGCATAAACAGAGCAAAAAAAACGGCGAACGTCGGCTTGGGATGGATTAAACATGGCGGCAAGGCTACCACGGCCAAATCGGTAGCCTGTGGGAGGGCTGGTGCCTGCCCCACGCCTGAGGGGTGCATGGTTTGGATGCTCTTTGGAGCTTGGGTGTTTATCTGGTTTACTGCACGGGGCTTAGGGAGTTTTCTGTGTGAAAGTACCTTGCTCTATGGCATGCTATGGAATCAAATGGTTACATCTTTTACGTAAGTCCGAAGCCAACTTTCGGGGAAATCATGGACCAGACCGGGCGCCTTTACAAAATTGACCAACTGCTTCGCCAGCACAAGACCATCAGCTTTGCCGCTTTGCAGTCCGAGTTAAAGGTTTCGCGTGCGACTTTGAAACGCGACATCAACGATCTGCGTACGCGCTTGCTGTTGCCGATCGAATGGAGCCGTGCAGCGGGGGGTTACCGTTTGGCTGCGCCGCCCATGGATACCAGCCGTGGCGCGCACGAGTTGCCGGGGCTGTGGTTTTCGTCCACCGAAGTCCATGCGCTGGTCATTCTGCGGCATTTGCTGGAGTGCCTGGACACGGGCGGCCTGATCATCAACCCTGTGCCTGTGGCGGACCGTTTGCATGCGCTGTTGCACAGTGATGACGTCCAACTGCAAGAGCTGCGTCGGCGGGTGCGCATCATCGGTCTGGACCAAGAGGTGGCTACGCCCCGTTACTTTGAGCGGGTAGGCCTGGCGCTGGTGCGGCGCAAACGCCTGACGCTGGCCTGCGCACAGGGGGCGACTAGCGTGCTGGTCCCCGATGTCTCGCCGCTGCGGATGGTGTTTTTCAAGGGCGAGTGGATTCTGGAGGCCCTGTGCCACCCGCAGGAAGAGCTGCGGGGCTTTGCGCTGAACGCGATTTCTGACGCGCGCGAGCTGGCCCGCCCGGCGGTGGACCTACCCACGGCCCGGCTGGACGCCCATTTTGGCCCCGCCTATGGCCAGTTTTCTACCGGCCGGGTGCGCTGGGCCAAGCTGTTGTTTTCTGCAGAGCGCGCCAACACGGTGGCCAATGTGGTGTGGCACCCGCTGCAGCAGGGCAAGCTGCAAAACGACGGCAGCTACCTGCTGCGTGTGCCGTATCTGGACCAGCGTGGGCTACTGGCCGACATCCTGCTGCACGGTGCGCACTGCGAGGTGCTGGGCCCGGCCAGCCTGCGCCAGGCCATGGCCGACGAGGTCGGAAAAATGGTGCAGGTTTACCAGTCCCCCGCGCCTTTTGACGAGGACGACGTCCACGCGCTGGACGAAATCTGACCGCGCTGCGCGGCCCCAAATAGACCTTGAACACGTTCTTATGGGCACTTCTAGA
The DNA here is from genome assembly GCA_947451445.1 of Comamonadaceae bacterium. Classification (GTDB taxonomy): domain Bacteria; phylum Pseudomonadota; class Gammaproteobacteria; order Burkholderiales; family Burkholderiaceae_C; genus Rhodoferax_B. Next base: position 91 of record CANFZJ010000086.1, on the reverse strand, counting down.
AATTCAATTTTCGGGATGCAGAGCAAGGCGCCCGGAACGCAGGACACCGGAATGCACTTCGGTGCATGAGGATTCCGAGTACCGCGCAACG
>CANFZJ010000085.1 GCA_947451445.1 Comamonadaceae bacterium | reverse complement strand
GACAGGCTGGCCTCGATCACGTCCATCTCGCGCTGGAAGCTGGCGCGCATGGCGCGGCGGGCACCGTCCATCAGCGTGCCGGGGGCCGCAATGCGGCGTTCGCGCAGCTTGTGGTATTCCCGCATGCCGCTGGCAAAAATGCGCTGCATCGGGCCTGCATCGACCGTGCTTTTAGATGCATTGGTGTACAGGTCGTTGAGGCTGGTGCCGGACCAGAAGTCACGCTCGAAGCTTTCGTTCAGTGCCTTGACCTTGCTCAGCGCAAACAGCTTGCGAAAAATCGCCGCCCAGCTGGCGATGGACACGCCTACCAGCAGCAACATCACCAGCTGCACCACGATGCTGGCGTTGAGCACCATCGTCCATATCGATAAATCTTGGTTCATTGCAATGTTTCTAGTATTTCCGCCGGAATGCGGCCGGATTTGAGGGTGTCGGCCTGCACCCAGCAAATGCGGATACTGCCTTCGCACAGCACGGTGTCGCCTTGCAGTGCCTGTTGGTGGATTGTGAGTGTGGAACGGCCGATTTGTTCCAGCCGAGCGGTGACCAGCAGTTGGTCGTCCAGGCGGGCCGGGCTGAGGTATTTGACGGTGGTTTCTGCTACCACGAACATGCCGCCCCGGGTTTCTTTCAAATTACGCTGTTCTATACCCAGTGAACGCAGCCATTCGGTGCGCGCGCGCTCAAAAAACTTTAGGTAGTTGGCGTAGAAGACGATGCCGCCGGCATCGGTGTCTTCCCAGTAAACGCGGACCGGGTGGGTGAAGATGGTGGTCATGTGAGCATGGTGCGCAGGCGCGCGATAGCGGTGTGCAGGTTGTCCATCGAGCTAGCGGTGGAAAAGCGGAGAAAGTTGTGCGTTTGCGCCGTACCAAAGTCACGTCCTGGTGTGACGGCCACATGCGCGCGGTGCATGATTTCAAAGGCCAAGTCCCAGCTGTCCTTGATTTTTAATTTGCTGCATATTTGAGAGCAGTCTGCCCATGCGTAGAAAGCGCCATCGGGCATTTCGGGTACTAAAAATCCCAGGCTGTTCAGTGCTGGAATGAAGTAGTCGCGCCGTGCTTTGAACTCGGCCCGGCGGCGCTCGTATTCTTTGATGCTGGCGTCTTCAAAGCAGGCCAGCGCCGCGTGCTGCGCCACGGTGCTGGGGCAGATAAACAGGTTTTGCGCGATGCGTTCGACCACCGGTACCAGCGCCTCGGGTACCACCAGCCAGCCCAGTCGCCAGCCGGTCATGTTGAAGTATTTGCTGAAGCTGTTGATGCTGATGATCTGCTCGTCAATGGCCAGCGCGGTCTGGCCAAAGCGGTCGTCGTGGCTCAGGCCCAGGTAGATTTCGTCCACCAGGGTGATGCCGCCGTGTTGTTGCACCACGCTGTGGATGCGGCGCAGCACCTCGGGCGCGATGGAGGTGCCAGTGGGGTTGGACGGCGACGCCAGCAGCACGCCACGGGTTTTGGGCGTCCAGGCTGCTGCTACCTGCTCGGGCGAGAGCTGGTAGCGGTCGGCGGCGCTGGTGGGCAGCAGTACGGCTTGGCCATCCGCAGCCGACACAAAGTGCCGGTTGCAGGGGTAGCTGGGGTCAGGCATCAAAATTTCGTCGCCCGCGTCGATCAGCGCCAGGCAGGCCAGCTGCAGTGCAGCCGATGCGCCTGCAGTGACCACGATGCGGCTGGCCGGTACCTGCACGCCAAAACGGCTGGCGTACCAGGCGCTGATGCGTTCGCGCAGCGCGGGCAGGCCGAGTGCCGGGGTGTATTGGGTGAGGCCACCCTGCACGGCCTGTGCGGCGGCGGCTTGCACCAGCGGCGGGGCGGTGAAGTCGGGCTCGCCGATGTTCAGGAACACCATGGGGCGGTCGGTGTGGGCAACCTGGGCGGCCAGTGCCGATGCCGCCTTGGCGACTTCCATTACATAAAACGGCTCAATCGCCTGCGCCCGCCGGGAGATCCTCATGCGCCGTGCCTTATTCGGGACGGGCTTTGCCCGCCTTGTCGGCCTCGACTTCGAGCGCGCGCAGACTGGGGGCCAGGCCGTTGAGGATGCCGTTGACGTATTTGTGGCCGTCGGTGCCGCCGAATTCTTTGGCCAGTTCGATGCATTCGTTCAGTACCACGCGCCAGGGCACGTCGGGGCAGCTGCGCATTTCATACACGCCAATCCACATCACAGCGTGCTCTACGGGCGAGATTTCTTCCAGCTTGCGGTCCAGCAGCGGCAGGATCAGCGCGTCCAGCTCGGCGGCTTGTTCGATGCAGCCGTGTAGCAGGCCGTTGTAGTGTGCGGCGTCGGCCTTGTGGAAACCGGCCAGGTCGCGGGTGAAGATGTCGATGGCGACGGCGTCGTTGCGGCCTACCAAGTGCTGGTACAGCGCCTGCAGTGCAAATTCGCGGGCGCGGCTGCGGTCGGACTTTGCGGCGGCTTTGCGCACACCGGTGTCGGTCAGGCCGCTGCGGGATTGGCGGGGGCGCTTGGATGCTGTGGAGGAGGGGGTAGATGGGGTGTCAGGGGTGCTCATGCCAGTTGCTCTAGTAAATTGGCCATTTCCACAGCGACGCGGGCGGCGTCACGGCCTTTGTCGGTCTGGCGGGCTACGGCTTGCGCCAGGTTTTCGGTGGTGATGATGGCGTTGGCAATCGGGATTTGGTAGTCCAGCCCGATGCGTGTGACCGCGCTGCCGGATTCGTTGGCGACCAACTCAAAGTGGTAGGTTTCGCCCCGGATGATGCAACCCAGGGCCACCAACGCGTCAAATTGCTCGGTTTCGGCCAAGGCTTGCAGAGCCAGCGGCACTTCTAAAGCGCCGGGCACTTGCACATGCTGGATGTTGGCGGCTGGTACGCCTAGTACAGCCAGCTCGGCTTTGCAGGCATCGGCCAGGGCATCGGTGATGGCTTCGTTGAAGCGGGCTTGCACGATGGCGATGCGCAGCTTGCTGCCGTCCAGGCGGGCGTCTTGGCTGCCCAGGTCGCCCTTGTTCGCGTCCAGCATGTTTATTCCTTGGTTTCTTGGGGAGGGGCAATATAGCCGGTGGTTTCCAGCCCATAGCCTGCCATGCTGGGCATGGGGCGTGGGTGGCCCATGAGTTGCATTTTGTGCACGCCGCAGGCCAGCAGAATTTGTGCGCCCACACCGTAGGTGCGCAGGTCGGTGCGGCCGCGTTCCGGGGCTTGGGCGGGGCGGGCGGTGCCGTCAAACTGGGCCAGCAAGTCGGCGGCACTTTCGCCACAGTTCAGTAGTACCGCGACGCCTTGGCCTAGGTCTGCAATGTGGCGCAGGCTGGCGTCCAGGCTCCAGGAGTGCAGGCTGCGGTGGACTTCCAGCAGGTCCAGTATCGACAGGGGTTCGTGTACCCGCACGGCGACGGATTCGGTGGGTTGCCAGCTGCCCTTGACCAGCGCCAGATGGACACCCCGGCTGGGTTTGTCGCGGAAGGCGTGGGCGGTAAATTCACCAAAAGCCGTCTGGAGGGTGCGGCTGCCGACTTTTTCGACCAGGGATTCGGTGCGGCTGCGGTATTCGATCAGGTCGGCGATGGTGCCGATCTTCAGTCCGTGCAGGGCGGCGAAGATTTGCAGGTCCGGCAGGCGGGCCATGGTGCCGTCATCGTTCATCACCTCGCAAATGACCGATGCAGGGCTGCAGCCGGCCATGACGGCCAGGTCGCAACCGGCCTCGGTGTGGCCTGCGCGCATCAGCACGCCGCCATCTACCGCTTGCAGCGGGAATATGTGGCCGGGCTGTACCAGGTCTTGCGCGGTGGCGTTGCGGGCTACGGCGGCTTGTACGGTACGGGCGCGGTCGGCGGCGGAGATGCCCGTGGTCACGCCTTCGGCGGCTTCGATGGAAACGGTGAAGGCGGTGGAGTGCTGGGCGCCGTTGCGGGCCACCATGGGCGGCAGTTGCAGGCGTTCACACATCTCGCGCGACAAGGTCAGGCAGATCAGGCCGCGCGCATGGCGGGCCATGAAGTTGATGCTCTCGGCCGTGATGTGCTCGGCGGCGATCACCAGGTCGCCTTCGTTTTCGCGGTCTTCTTCGTCGACCAAAATCACCATGCGGCCGGCACGGATGTCGGCCACGATGTCCGTGACGGGGGAGATGGCAACAGGGGCTGGGGATGTCATACGGCGGGTTTCAAAGGTTGCTGTGGGTCGGCCTGGAGCATGCGTTCCACGTAGCGTGCGATCAGGTCAATTTCGAGGTTGACGCTGGAGCCTGCACGCAGCTGGCCGAGGGCGGTGTTGTCCACGGTGTGGGGGATCAGGTTGATGCGCATCTCGCAGCCAGCGGCGGTGTCGGCGATCTGGTTGACCGTGAGGCTGACGCCGTTGACCGTGATGGAGCCTTTGTACGCAAGGTACTTGGCCAGGCTTTGCGGGGCCATTACCACCAGCAGCCAGCTTTCGCCCACCTGGGTGAACTGCAGTACGTTGCCGATGCCGTCCACATGGCCTGAGACGATGTGGCCGCCCAGCCGGTCGTGGGCGCGCAGCGCTTTTTCCAGGTTGACGGTGCCCAGCGCATCCAGCCCGGCGGTCTTGTCTAAAGACTCGGCAGAGATGTCGATGGTGAATTGGTGGAGGGAGGTGTCTAGCGTGGTGGCGGTCATGCATGCGCCGTTGAGCGCGATGCTGTCCCCCAAACCTACGTCGTCCAGATACCCGGCGGGCGTCTCAATGGTGAGACGTTTGCCATGCGATGAAGAGCTGCCCAGGTCGTGCACGGCGACGATGCGCCCCACGCCGGTGATGATTCCGGTAAACATCCTGCTATTTTCGCAGGTTCTTAGAACGGGTCGCGGCCTGGGATACGGGCGGTGATGCGGATGTCCGGGCCAAGCTGGCTGACCGAGGTGAATTCCAGTGCCACCGCGTCGGCCAGGCGGGCCAGCGGTTCCATCTGCGCCAGCCCCAGGCCGGGGCCGATCAGCTTGGGGGCCAGATAGACCAGAAACTCATCGACCAGTCCGGCCTGGATGAGGGCACCGTTCAGCGTTTGCCCGGCTTCGACATGCACTTCGTTGATTTCGTGCCGGGCCAGTTCTTGCAGCATGGCAGCCAGATCGACTTTGCCTGCCGGGCCGGGGAGATGCAGTACGGTGGCTCCACGCGCTTCCAGCGCCGTCTTTTTTACGTCATTTAGCACTGCAGAACATATGAATACTGCGCGACCAGCTATAAAAATATGAGCATCCAGCGGGGTGTTCATCTGGCTGTCTACCACCACCACGTGTGGCTGCCGGGGCGTGTCTGCCAGCCGTGCGTCCAGGGTGGGGTTGTCTTTCAAAATGGTGCCGATACCGGTCAGCACGGCGCAGGCCCGGGCCCGCGACGCATGGCCATCGGCACGGGCGGCCGGCGAGGTAATCCATTGGCTGCTGCCGTCGGCCAGGGCGGTACTGCCGTCGAGCGACGCGGCCATCTTCATCCGAACCCAGGGTGTTTTACGCACCATGCGGCTGAAAAATCCAAGGTTGAGTTCTCGAGACTCAGCCGCGCCAGGACCGATTTCCACTGCGACACCCGCTGCGCGCAACCGGGCAAAGCCGTTGCCCGCAACGCGGGGGTTGGGGTCGGCGATGGATGCCACGACCCGTCCAATCCCGGCTTGCACCAATGCATCGCAGCACGGGCCGGTGCGGCCTTGGTGCGAACAGGGCTCCAGCGTCACGTAGGCCGTGGCCCCCACGACGGAATGGCCCTGGGCTGCCGCATCGCGCAGTGCCATGACCTCGGCATGGGGGCCACCTACGCGTTGAGTGTGACCTTGGCCAATGGTTCGGCCCTGCGCATCTACCAGTACGCAGCCCACGGCAGGGTTGGGGGGGGCTAATAGGCGGGCCTTGGCGGCTTGGGCCAGGGCTTGTTGCATCAGTGCGTCGTCTAGGGGGTGTGGGGGGGGGGGCACGGCAGGCATTGTAAAAGTGCGTTATTCGCGGGTCAGCACCACTTCCAGCTGGCGATAGCTGGGAACAGCAATGAGGTGTCGCTGTGCAGGTTGGATGCGGGTCTGCGCCAACGTGGCTAGTGTTTTGTACGCCAGCTCGGTGTTGCCACCATCGTCCACCAGTGTCCATTGGTCGATAGTGCCTGTCGCTGAAATCCACAGCTGTAGCACCAGGCGCAGTGTGTAGCCACGCGGCAGTACATCCGTGTCTATCGCCCAGTCATTTAGTGGCACAGCGGGTTGGTCTACTGCGTCAATGGGCAGGTAACCCGCCAGATGCGGGCTGGTGGTTGGCAGGAACTCTTCTATTAGGGGGGCGGGTGCACTGGCTGTTGGGGCAGGGCGAGCTGGCACTTTGAGGGGAGTGGCAGGGGACTGTACGGTGGTGGGCGACGGTGCCGTGTCGGGGCTTGGGGCCAGGGACGGCAGTAATCTGGCTTCGATTAACGTTCCCTGAGTGGGGACCAGCCGAGGGGGTATGCGGGGCCAGAACAATGCAAACATGCCAGCATGCAGCGCCACCGACCCTAGTACCGCCCAGCCCCATTTTTCGATACGCACAGCAAACAGTGGTAGCAATCGGCTTATTTCCAGCAATAGCTGATGGCTGCCGCCTTGGTGGCACCGGCCGCAGTTGTGTAATTGACGACGCTGCGCCGCCCCAAGTGGTCTACCGTCAGGTCGCCGCAGCGGTCCGCGGCCATGGCAGTTCCTGTTCTGCGGGTTGCGGTGATGGTGAAGGAGGGCGCTGAGTTACTGGCTGTCGGGGCTGGTGCGCTGACGGCGATGTCATACAGCGGTGCGCCCTGACCCGGTACAGGGGAGGTGCTGAAGCGGGCCGGAAATTGTGTGGAGTCCGTCACAAGCGTTGTCGCACTGTTTTGGTCGTATCGGTAGTTTTCTGAATAAAACCGCTCCATCCACTGCTGACCGGTCATCAGCACGGTTTGTGCTTCGGTGCGACGCCCGCGTGCAATTTGCTCTTTGTAGCTAGGAAGGGCTATAGCAGCCAAGATGCCGACTACCGCTACGGTGATCATTAGTTCAATGAGTGTGAAGCCTTGCTGGTGGCTTGGCTGTGTAGGGCGGGGCATGGGGGTCATTGGTCGGTTCTCAGTCCTGGGATTTCGCGCCACTGCACGCGGCCATTGGGCCAGTAGCATAAGGTGCGGTTTTCGTCTCCGCTGTTGGGGGCTTTTGCTGCCTGTCCTTCTTTGCATGCAGCTGGAGTGGTCGTCGTTGTGCCATCGCTATTGGTGGTGGTGGTGCTACTCCAAGGAGCAGATGTTCGATTGCTGATAGTGACCCATTTTTGGCTGTTGACCGCAGTGCCTGCTATGAGTGAGTTGGCACTTGTGAGTCCCTGGCTGAGCCGGGTGGGTCGTCCCGCGATAGGGTCAATGATATAGAGCGTGGTCAAAGGCGTATCAAAGCACTTAATGTCGCTGTCTTTTTGGCGTACTGATGGGAATATCAGGAAACCGGCCTGTAGGTCAGGGTCTGATAAGAGCATTTCTGAAGGGCCAGGCAGGTTGAAGTACCACCCATCCTGGGCACCCCAAGCGATGGCGGTATATGTATTCACGGTCGAGCTCCCAGTGCCGCTGGTGCTGTTAGCCGTGACGGTAACGTTACCACTGCTGTCGCGTGTATAGGTGCGTTGTAGTAGCGTAGTCATGTCTGCTAAGACCATGGGGCCAGTACCGCTCACTGCACTGGTGGCGAAGGTTGGACGGTCCCAAATTCCATAAAACCGTTGCTGGAGCGCGGTGTTGGGGAAGTCGCCAGTTTCTAGTGAGTAGCCTGTGCCAAAGTTGATTATCAAGCCATCAAACGAGGGATTTACAAATTCTGGTGCGGTAGTAATCGGGAGGGCGGTGGTAGTTGAAATGTTATTTACCAGGCGCGTGTACTGTGCGGTGAATAGTGGGCGGTTGGCCCCCGCAGCGCTTTGGTAGGCAACCTTCCAGTTGGCGGGGCTGGTGCTGCTGATGTCAAATTTCCACATATTGCCTTTGAGATCGCCTGCGTACACCGTGTCGGCCGTGCCATTGAGGTCGCTGTCTATCCAGGTGGGGGCAGACAGTCCATTGCCTGTGCCTGCATCCGCAACGATCTTGACGTAGCTGTAGTTGGTGGTGTTGGTGCTTGAATAGGCACTCCATTGGCCGGTAGTGGCGTTAGGACCATCCACCATCAGCAGATATAGGACGGCCTTCCCAGTGGTGGATTTGTAGCCATTGTTGATTAGCAAGGCATATTTTCCGTTGTTGAGCCGTACTACCGGGTTGGGCTGGTTAGTGTCGCTGTTTTTCTTGATGTCGTTTACGAGATAGCCTAGGTCGCTGTCATCGTCTGAACTGAATTGCCATTTAAAAATATTATTGGCATTGCCTTCGGAGAGTGCGCTGGTATCTGTGACGTCTAATGCAAACAAGGCTTTCCCGCCGCGGCCAAGTGGGCTAAATGCATAGGTTTTCCAGGTCCCAGTTTCAGCAGTGGATGTCGTGGCAGCAACAATATTGGTTTTTACGTCTGCCGTAAAAGGGCTGCCGTCCACGTAGGCCCAGACTGTGCTGTCGGGTTGGTGTTCGGAACTGTCCAGCGTGAAGTTAGCTCCATTTAAGCGGGTGCGTGCCGTGGTGCCTCTTTGTAATGGAATTTCAGCCAGTCGGTTGGCCAGTACGCCAGGTATATAGGCAAAGACTTCAGCCCCCGAGTCGGGATTGAATGCGTGCAGCATGCCGTCGTTGGCAGACGCCCAAAGCAGTTTATTGCGGGTTTTGTAGGAGTTTGCAAAATCGCTATAACCCACATTTTGGTAGTCTAGGAAGTTAGCCGATGGTACGGGTTGCAACCAAGGTGTTGCATTGACAAGAGGCCCTAGCAGGCTGTCGCCACGTTCACGTAGTCCAGTAGAAGTATTTTCGTTGCTCCAGTCACCACGTATGTAATTTAAGGCTATTTGTGCATTGGTGGCGCTGAGTGTATTGGTACTGGCTGTCGTCATTTGGGTTATATAGCCGGTGGGTAGGCTATCCCAACGAAATGCCATACCGGCCACGGCACTGGTGCTGGTATTTCCAAAGTTTGTGGTGATATTGCGGCTGTTCCCCTTATCACCCGACACATTATTAGTGCCGCTGGTACGGTCGCGCAGTAAATTACCCGCCAGCCAGGAGGCGGAGGTATTGAATGCGCCAGTACTCTGGACTTGGTAGGCCTCAATGTTGCCCGATACGGTGGATGAATCGAATTTGGCGACGTATTTGAAGCTACCTTGTGCCAATTGGCTGGACGTAGTGGCCGGTGCTGCGTTGGCATTTTTGGCCAATGCATCCAGTGCCTTACGCAGTTGTTGCTCTAATAGATCCGGGCGACGGGCAAGAAAATAGGCATCTGGAATGTCATCTGTACCCACTGTTCCATCTGTTTTGTATTTGTCCCAAGCGTCTACGGATGGAATGAGTGGTGTAGCTGCAATCGTTCTATTGGTGTAGACACCAGTAACTGGGTCTTTGGTGCTAGAGTCATAACTTCCATATTTTGCTGCGTAATATAATGGATCTTTAATAAGTGCATCACTTGCCCCGACCATTTTAAAAGTCAAGGAAACAGGGTAATCTACATTTTTAACGGTGCAGTAACTGGTGAGGTTAGGGATGCCTGGGTCGCCAGTGTTTCCGTCTCCGGTGACATTGCAAACAGTGCTGCTATATGCGCCAGAGAATGAAGGACTTGTTAACTTCAGGTTGTTGTATGTTGTATTTAATGGACCTGCAGGGCCGGTAGGACTGGCGAGATTTCTG
>CANFZJ010000084.1 GCA_947451445.1 Comamonadaceae bacterium | reverse complement strand
TTTCTCACCGCTGCCGCTTTGTCTTGTTTGAAAAAGGCATGGACTTCGAGATCCGCGACGTGGACCTCTACAACAAGCCCGAAGACATCAGCGTCATGAACCCCTATGGGCAGGTGCCGATTCTTGTTGAGCGCGATTTGATTCTGTATGAGTCGAACATCATCAATGAGTACATCGACGAGCGCTTTCCGCATCCCCAGTTGATGCCCGGTGACCCGGTGGACCGTGCCCGTGTGCGCCTGTTTCTGCTCAATTTCGAGAAGGAATTGTTCGTGCACGTCGGTTTATTGGAGTCGCGTGCTTCTAAGGGTAATGAAAAAACCCTGGAAAAAGCCCGTGCCCACATCCGTGACCGTCTGACCCAGTTGGCCCCCGTGTTCTTGAAGAACAAATATATGCTGGGCGACAACTTCTCGATGCTGGACGTGGCGATTGCGCCGCTGCTTTGGCGTCTGGACTTTTATGGTATCGACCTGAGCAAGAATGCAGCACCGCTGCTGAAGTATGCCGAGCGTATCTTCTCCCGCCCGGCCTATATCGAAGCGCTGACCCCCTCTGAAAAAGTGATGCGCAAGTAAGTCACGACCCACGTTATCCATGATGCAAGCTTTGGACTCGACCTCGACCCGCCCTTATCTAATACGGGCGCTCTACGAGTGGTGTACCGACAACGGGCTCACCCCTTATGTCGCTGTGCTCGTGGATGACTCCGTGCAAGTACCGCGTGAGTATGTGAAAGACGGTGAGATCGTGCTCAACATCAGTTTTGATGCGACCAGTTCGCTCAAGCTGGGCAATGATTTCATCGAATTCAAAGCGCGTTTTGCGGGTACGCCACGTGAAATTTTGGTGCCTATTGGTCGCGTGATTGCGATCTACGCGCGTGAAAATGGCCAGGGCATGGCTTTTCCATCACCAGTGGCTGGTCCACGTGTGGACGATGTCCCCAAACCAGTTGCGCTGGCGGGCGTGCCCGATGTTGCGCCCAAAGTCGTGCCATTGCCCCAGGCCCACCTGGACAACGATGAGCCACCAGAGCCGCCGCGCCCGGCTGCCGGACCGCGTCCTGCGCTAAAACGCATCAAGTAAAAAGCACGACCGGTAAAAATCAGCCAGTCCATTCTGTAAAATACCAATTTCGCCGATTTAGCTCAGTTGGTAGAGCAACCGCCTTGTAAGCGGTAGGTCGTCAGTTCGATTCCGACAATCGGCACCAGAAGTTTTGAAACCGCAAGTTCTCCAGGGGCTTGCGGTTTTTTAGTTTTTGTTGGCCTTCATTTGTACTTTGAGGCGAATCGCCGTCACATCCCAACCCTTGGTTCGCAAATGCGCCAGCAGTGCAGGTGACAGTTGCCGTAGTTTGGCCGATGCTGCATTGCTGCTAACCAATAAGCACCAGCTTGCACCCTCAATTGGGCCGGCTTTGACGGCGGCCCACAGCGCTTCCGGCATCAGGCCTTTGATGGCTTTAAGCCTGTCATTGGACTCTTGCGCCAGCGCACAGAGGTGCGCCAGAGTCGGAGAGTTGGATGCGGCTTGTTGTAGCGTGAAGGGGCGGTGGCTTGGGCGCATAGAGCCACAATTATCACAGCCTTCGTTCTGATGGAGGCCATGTTGCCTGGTTTTAGGGGGGCGCTGGTAGATAGGTAAAATCGCTCGGCTGTGGACCGCAAACGTGCCCCACATGGGTTGACTTTTGCCGTCATTGCCCCAACTGACTCCAAGCTAATTTAGGGATTTCGGCTGCTTCACTACGGTTTTGTGGTGCTTGTGGCCTCGTATTCATGACCACCAACTTTCTGACCAAAATTTTCGGCAGCCGTAACCAACGTCTGTTGAAACAGTACCGTAAGACACTCGAAAGTATCAACGCGTTGGAGCCGCAGTTCGAGAAGCTGTCGGACGACGCACTGCGTGAAAAGACGGAGTCTTTCAAGCAGCGGGTGGCCGGTGGAGAGTCGCTGGATGCCATCTTGCCAGAGGCGTTTGCCGTGGTGCGCGAGGGCTCCAAGCGCATTATGAAAATGCGCCATTTCGATGTGCAAATGCTGGGCGGCATGTCACTGCACAACGGCAAAATCTCAGAGATGCGTACCGGTGAAGGCAAGACCCTGACCGCCACTTTGCCGGTGTACTTGAATGCATTGTCTGGTAAGGGTGTGCACGTGGTCACGGTGAATGACTACCTGGCCAACCGCGATGCACGCTGGATGGAGCGGCTGTACAACTTTTTGGGTTTGACTGTTGGAGTCAATCTGCCGAACATGCCCCGTGAAGAGAAGCAGGCTGCCTACGCTGCCGACATCACTTACGGCACCAACAATGAATACGGCTTTGACTACCTGCGCGACAACATGGTCTACGAGGTGCGAGACCGGGTACAGCGCGGGCTGAATTACGCCATCGTGGACGAGGTGGACTCGATCTTGATCGACGAGGCCCGCACACCGCTGATCATCAGTGGCCAGGCCGAAGACCACACCGCGACCTACATCGCCATCAACAAGATCATCCCCTTCCTGACCCTTCAGGAAGGGGAAGCGGATCCACGTACCGGCGAAGGCGTCACCAAGCCCGGCGACTTCACGCTGGATGAAAAAACGCACCAAGTGTTCTTGACCGAAGACGGCCACGAGAATGCCGAACGTATCTTGACCGAGCAAGGCTTGCTGCCCGAAGGCGCGTCGCTGTATGACCCGGCCAACATCACCCTGATGCACCACCTGTACGCCGCCTTGCGTGCCAACCACCTGTACCACCGCGACCAACATTACGTGGTGCAAAACGGTGAAATCGTCATCGTTGACGAGTTCACCGGTCGCCTGATGTCGGGTCGCCGCTGGAGCGAAGGTCTGCACCAATCGGTGGAAGCCAAAGAAGGCGTGGAAATTCAGGCCGAGAACCAGACCTTGGCGTCCATCACCTTCCAGAACTACTTCCGTCTGTACGGTCGCCTGTCGGGCATGACCGGCACGGCCGATACCGAAGCCTATGAATTCCAGGAAATCTACGGTCTGGAAACAGTGGTGATTCCGCCCAACCGTGTCAGCAAGCGTGAAGACCAGTTGGACCGCGTCTACAAAACCACGCGTGAGAAATACGAAGCCGCGATCAAAGACATCCGCGAATGCTACGAGCGCGGCCAGCCGGTACTGGTGGGCACCACGTCTATTGAAAACTCCGAGATCATCGACAAGCTGCTCAACGAAGCCCAGTTGCCGCACCAGGTGCTGAACGCCAAGCAGCATGCGCGTGAAGCCGATATCGTGGCCCAAGCCGGTCGTCCCAAGATGATCACTATCGCCACCAATATGGCGGGCCGTGGGACCGACATTGTGTTGGGTGGCAACCTGGAAAAGGCGTTGGAATACGTCGAACTCAATACCACGCTGGACGAATCCGCCAAACAAGCCGAAATGGAGCGTGTACGCGCCCAGTGGACAGCCGACCACGCCATGGTCAAGGGCCTGGGTGGCCTGCGTATCATCGCTACCGAGCGCCACGAGTCGCGCCGTATCGACAACCAGCTCCGGGGCCGTTCGGGCCGCCAGGGAGATCCCGGCTCGTCGCGCTTTTATTTGAGCCTGGACGACCCGCTGATGCGCATCTTTGCGGGTGACCGCGTGAAGTCCATCATGGACCGTCTGAAGATGCCCGATGGCGAAGCGATTGAGGCCGGCATCGTCACCCGCAGCATTGAAAGCGCCCAGCGCAAGGTCGAGGCGCGCAACTTCGACGTGCGCAAGCAACTGCTGGAATACGACGACGTGTCCAATGACCAGCGCAAGGTGATTTACCAGCAGCGCAATGACATTCTGGACGCAGCGGACCTGACCGAGCAAATCGCCTCCCTGCGTGAAGGCTGCGTGGACGATGTGGTGCGGCAGTTTGTGCCGGCCGAGTCGGTAGAAGAGCAGTGGGACATCGCTGCACTGGAGAAAACCATGCGTGATGAATGGCAGTTGGAACTGCCCTTGCAGGCGTACGTGCAAGCGGCCAGCGCCATTACGGACGAAGACATTGCTGAAAAAGTGCTGCAAGCCGCCAACGACGCTTTCCGTGCCAAAGTAGACCAGGTCGGCGGCGAAAACTTCACCCAGTTTGAGCGTATGGTGTTGCTGCAAAGCATAGACACCCACTGGCGCGAGCACTTGAGCGCGCTGGACTACCTGCGCCAGGGCATCCACCTGCGCGGCTATGCACAAAAGCAGCCTAAGCAGGAATACAAACGCGAAGCCTTTGAACTGTTTGGCCAGCTGTTGGACTCCGTTAAAAACGACGTGACCAAGGTGCTGATGACCGTCAAGGTGCAGTCCAACGAGCAAATTGGCGAAGCCGCCCAGGCCATGGAAAACCGGGCTGAAAGCATCTCCAATGTGACTTACACCGCACCTACCGAAACCGGTGAAGTTGAGTCGCGGGTAGACCCAGGCACGCTGGTGGCCGAGGTGCCGCGTGTGGGCCGCAACGACCCCTGCCCTTGTGGCAGTGGTAACAAATACAAAGCCTGCCACGGCAAGCTGGTCTGAACACCGCACCATTCCACAACGGGCTTCGGCCCGTTTTTTTCATTGTTTGAACACTCTTTGGAAAGCCTGCCATGCCTGTCAATCTGTCTGCCCCTGATCCCGCTGGTTTGCACCCTGTCCCCGGCGTGCTGCTGGGTATTGCCGAGGCGGGTATCCGCAAAGCCAACCGCAAAGATCTGACGGTCGTGTTGTTGGAAGAAGGTGCTGCCGTGGCAGGTGTATTTACCCAAAACCGCTTCTGTGCCGCCCCGGTGCAAATTTGCCGTGACCACCTGGCTGCTGGCATGGGCATCCGCGCCATATTGGTCAACACCGGCAATGCCAATGCAGGCACCGGCGATGACGGGCTGATGCGCGCTAAATCGACCTGTATAGCCCTGGCCCAGCACCTGGATTTGGCCCCCGAGCAAATCTTGCCTTTTTCCACGGGCGTCATCATGGAAACCTTGCCCGCTGACCGTATCAACGCCGGTCTGCCCGCCGCCCTGGCCGATGCCCGTGCGGACCACTGGGGCCGTGCCGCCGAGGCCATCATGACCACCGACACCATCGCCAAGGCCTTTAGCGCCCAGGTGCAGATCGGCGGGGCCACGGTCACCATCACCGGCATTAGCAAAGGCGCGGGCATGATCCGCCCGAACATGGCCACCATGCTGGGCTTTATGGCGACCGACGCCAACATCGCCCCAGCCCTGTTGTCGCCACTGGCCAAAGACCTGGCCGATGCCTCGTTCAACCGCATCACGATTGACGGCGACACCTCGACTAACGACTCGTTCGTGGTTATTGCCACGCACAAAGCGGCGCACGCGCAGATCACCTCGTTCGACAGTGCCGACGGTCGGGCCTTGAAAGCCGCCATGCAATCTGTTGCCCAGCAGTTAGCCCAGGCCATCGTGCGCGACGGCGAAGGTGCCACCAAGTTCATCACCGTGCGCGTCGAAGGTGGCAAGACCGGAGAAGAATGCCGTTTGGTGGCCTACGCCATCGCCCATTCGCCCTTGGTTAAAACCGCATTCTTCGCCAGCGACCCTAACTTGGGCCGGATTCTGGCGGCGGTGGGCTATGCAGGTATTGCCGACCTGGACCAGACCCACATCGACCTGTTCCTGGACGACGTGCATGTGGTGGTGGATGGCGGGCGCAACCCCAGCTACCGAGAAGAGGATGGCCAACGTGTCATGCAGCAAAGCGAGATCACCGTGCGCATCCAGTTGGGCCGTGGCGACGCAGTGGACACCGTGTGGACTTGCGATTTCAGCCACGAATATGTGACCATCAACGCCGATTACCGGTCATGAGCCCCCACGCGCATCACTCCGTGTATTCACTGCCCCCCGAGGGGGCTGGCCTCCCTTGGGGCTGCCCGGCGGGAGTCCGCTCATGACCGCGCAATTTGAACGCTTGCTGGAGCGGGCCGAGCATTTAATGCAGCGCATCGAAGCCGCGCTGCCGCAACCCGTGTCCGCTCCGGACTGGAGTGCCGCCATCGCCTACCGCTACCGCCGCCGAGGCTCCGGCCACGGCGTGCTGGAGCCTGTGCGCCATATCGGCAGCATGGGCTTGGACGATCTGAAAGAAATCGACATCCAGAAGGAAAAAATCCAACGCAACACGCTGCAGTTTGTCGAAGGCAAACCGGCCAACAACGTACTGTTGACTGGTGCCCGGGGCACCGGCAAGTCGTCGCTCATCAAAGCCTGCCTGAACACCTATGCCGACCGTGGCTTGCGCCTCATCGAGGTGGACAAGGCCGACCTGGTCGATCTGCCGGACATCGTGGACGTGGTGGCCGACCGGCCCGAGAAGTTCATCGTCTTTTGTGACGACCTGAGTTTTGAGGAAGGCGAGGCGGGTTACAAAGCGCTGAAGTCGATTCTGGATGGCTCGGTGGCCGCCGCCACGCCCAACGTGCTGGTCTACGCCACCAGCAACCGCCGCCACTTGCTGCCCGAATACATGAAGGAAAACCTGAGCTACACCCACACCGAAGATGGTGAAGTGCATCCCGGTGAGGTGGTGGAGGAGAAGATTTCGCTGTCTGAGCGCTTTGGCCTGTGGGTCAGCTTCTACCCGTTTACCCAGGCCGAATACCTGGCCATTGTGGGCCAGTGGCTGCAGTCGTTCGGGGCGGATGCGGCGGCCATTGCGGGCGCACGTGGGGCTTCGTTGGTGTGGGCGTTGGAGCGTGGCTCGCGCAGCGGCCGGGTGGCCTACCAGTTTGCGCGCGACTACGCGGGGCGCCAATGAGCGATCACGTGCAAGCTAAACCCGTGCTGGTGGCCGATGCGGAGCGTCCCCGCGAGGGCGGGCCGGACCGCGCCACGGTCGATGTGGCGGTGGGTGTGCTGGTGCAGCCGAATGGAGACTTTTTGGTCACGTCGCGGCCTGAGGGCAAGGTGTATGCGGGCTACTGGGAGTTCCCCGGCGGCAAGCTGGAGGCCGGTGAGACGGTAGAGCAAGCACTGCGCCGTGAGCTGTTTGAGGAGCTAGGTATCACCATCGCCACCGCCCAGCCCTGGAAGGTGGAACTGGTGGACTACCCACACGCCTTGGTACGGTTGCATTTTTGCAAGGTTTTCGCCTGGGACGGCGTGCTGGAAATGCGCGAAGGCCAAAGTAGCGCCTGGCAGACCCTGCCGCTGCATGTCGGCCCGGTGCTGCCGGGAACCGTGCCGGTGCTGGGTTGGTTGGCGGCAGAGCGGGATTTCTTGGGTGCTACATATTTTGTAGCTTAATGCGCAGACACTACGTGCGCTGGAGCCCGATTTCTTATAAATCTACTGCAGCCGGGCATCGCCAAACACCATGTCGTCTGGCGGAGCATCGGCAGGCAGGCTGAAGCTGGCGCTGGCCCAGGCACCGAAGTCGATGTTTTTGCAGCGTTCGCTACAGAACGGACGAAACGCGTTGCTGTTGGCGTATAGGCTTTGGCCTTTGCAGCTGGGGCAGACCACCCATTTGGCCAGGGGGAGTGTGGAGTCTTGGGGCATATCAAGCGCAGAGGGTGAGTTCAAACGAGCCATCTTCGCTGCAGGCGTGCAACCGGTCGTCAGCGGCGTGGCGCATCATGCGTACCGACACCATCAAGCGGTTACCGCTGATTTCCGGTACCAGGTTCAGGGCAGAGTGGATGCGCAGACGCAGCAACTGGTAGGTACGGCCTTGCGGCAGGTTTTGCTGGAATTGGCCGCCCAGCGCCACCACTTTCTGGGGCATGCCGGTGTCGCGCAGCATTTTGAGCAGCAGGTGGATGGATTCGGCCAGAGGCGACAGGGTGGATGCCCATCGCTGAACGGCATGGCGTCGCTCATCGGCGGGTTTGTGCTGCCAGGCATAGTACGCAGGCAGGTCAAAACCACAGGTGCCACCCGGAATGCCGACCCGGCTGCGCAAGCCCATGAGCCAGTCGTTTTCGGTCAAGGCGTGGCCTGCTTTGCCTGGTTGTTCGTTCAGCGCGGCAAAGCAGCGGTCTAGCTGGCCCATGACCTCGTCCAGTACGTTTTCTGAGATGGCGGGGTTGCCACGGTAGCCGTTGAGCACGGCTTTTTGCTTCTCGATGTCGCGCATCACGTCGGATTTGAGGTCGGCGCGGGCGGCCACGTCCATGATTTCAAAAATGGTGGTCAGCGCGTAGTGGTGGTCCAGCGCGTGTTCCCGTGGCACCAGTTCACCCAAGCGCCGAAACAGGTGTTCCAGCCGCAAATAGGTGCGGATGCGTTCGTTAAAAGGGTATTCGTAGAGGATCACGCTGATTTTCCAGTGGCGGCATCATAGCCCGAAGTTCTTGGCTACTTTTTGCACTTCCCGTTGCAGTTGTACCAGTGTCAGGTTGTCATTGAAGATGACCGCATCGGCCACCGCCAGCCGCTGGGCCCGGCTGGCTTGGGCCTGGATGATTTGTCGCACCGCGGGCTCGCTCAGCTGGTTACGCGCCATGACCCGGATGATCTGGGTGGACTCCAGGCAATCGACCACCAGCACCTTGTCAAGTCGGCTGCGCCAATGGCCGGACTCGACCAGCAAGGGGATGTCGAACACCACGCAGCGTGCACCAGCGACCCGTGCGGCTTGGTACTGCGCTTCAATGTCCTGGCCTACCAGAGGGTGGACGATGGCTTCCAGTCGTTTTTTGGCATCCGGGTCGGTAAATGCCAGCGCACGCATTTGGTCGCGGTCCATTGCACCGTCGGGGGTGACAAAGGCAGGGCCGAATGTGGCGCGAATGCTTTCTATTGCTGCACCGTGTGGCGCGGTGACCTGGCGGGCAATCGCATCGGCATCCACGACCTGCGCCCCCAGGGTTTGCAGCATCTGCGCAACCGTGCTTTTGCCGCTGCCAATGCCGCCAGTCAGGCCGAGCCGAAGGCAGTACTGCATGTGTTTACAGGCCGATAAACCGCAGAATAGCATCCGGCCCGAACACCATGGCTGTCAGGCCCGCACCCGCCAGAAAGGGGCCAAACGGGATGTAGCCGCCTTCGCGTAGGCCCGTGCTGAACTTCATGGCGATGCCTACGACTGCGCCAATCACCGACGCCATCAAAATCATCGGGACCAGCGCTTCCCAGCCAAACCAGGCCCCCAGCGCTGCAAACAGCTTGAAGTCGCCGTAACCCATGCCCTCTTTGCCCGTTAGCAGTTTGAAGGCCCAGTAAATGGTCCACAGCGACAGATAACCCGCCACGGCTCCCCACAGTGCGGCGAACATAGGCACGCCCGTCCAGTGCAAGGATGCTGCCACCAGTCCGGCCCATAGCAGGGGCAGGGTGATGTCGTCGGGGAGCAAGGTGGTGTCCCAGTCGATTAGCGCCAAAGTAAGCAAGGCCGCAGCAAACCCGCACCAGGCCAGGCCGGTAGCCGTAGGCCCCCAATGCCACAGGCAGAAAAAGAACAGGCCACCGGTAGCGATCTCCACCGCAGGATAGCGTGGGCTGATGGGGCCTTTGCAGGCTGCGCATTTGCCACCCAGCGCCAGGTAGCTGGCTACGGGCAAGTTTTCAAACCAGCGAATCTGGTGGCTGCAGTGCGGGCAGCGTGACCGGGGTACCAGCAGGTTGAATGGTTCGGCTGCTACAGACTCTTTGCCTTGCATGTCGGCGTATTCGGCGGCCCACTGCTGTTCCATCATTTTGGGCAGGCGGTACACCACCACGTTCAAAAAACTACCCAGCATCAACCCAAAAAGACCGCCCAGCAGGGCGGCCGCCCATTGCATGTCCAACATTAGACGACTTGGCCCAGCTTGAAGATCGGCAGGTACATCGACACCACGATACCGCCGATGATGGTGCCCAGAAACACTATGATGATGGGCTCCATCAGGCTGGACAACCCGGCC
>CANFZJ010000083.1 GCA_947451445.1 Comamonadaceae bacterium | reverse complement strand
TTGCCGCTCAGGCTGCCTGCCAGTTGCTGGGCCACCTGGCGCGCCTGGTGCAGGTCTTGCAGCTTGACGCGGATGCCGGTGGGGCCCTCCAGGCGAAAGATGCGCTGGGCGTCTTCCACGTGCATCATCAGCAGCGCCGAATCGTATTCATAGTGGCCCGACTCGAACGTGCCCACCACCGTCATCTGCTTCAGGCGCGGCACCACGCCCGCCGGGGTCACCTGGCCGCTGGGGGCGATCAGCGTGACCGGGTCGCCCTCGCGCACGCCCAGGCTGCGCGCTAGGTCAATGCCCAGCACCACGCCAAACTGGCCGGGCACCAGCCGGGCCAGCACCGCCTTTTGCAGCGCCGTGTCGGCCAGGTCGGTCACCTCGGCCTCAACCGCCGGGTCGATGCCGCGCACTATCGTGCCTTTCATGTCCTCACCGCGCGCCAGCAGTGCTTGGCTTGCTATAAAAGGTGCAGCACCCACCACCGCCGGGTTTTTCCGCACCTCGGCCATGGTGGTGGCCACGTCCGGCAGCGCGTCGCCGTTGGGGGCGAATATTTCAATATGCGCCACCACCGACAGCATGCGGTCGCGCACCTCTTTCTGAAAGCCGTTCATCACACTCAGTACGATGATCAGCGCGGCCACGCCCAGCGCAATGCCCAGCATGGACACGCCGGAGATAAAGTTGATGAAGCCGTTGCGCCGGGTCGCCCGGCCCGCCCGGGTGTAACGCCAGCCGACCAGAAGTTCGTAGGGAATTTGCATGGAGCCGTTGAAAAAATAAACAGCGGCGATTGTGGCAGCTTGCCCCACGGCTGTGCGACACCGGAGTTTCATCAAACTGCCACACAGCGTACTTACATTGCAGGCTTTTACCCTGCAGGACGTACCCATGTTTGTCAAAAGTCTGACCACCCTCGTGGCGGCGCTCAGTTTGGTTTCTTGTGCCACCACCGGGCCGTCCGCACCGGCAGGCTTCTCTTTCGGGCTGTGGGGCGACATGCCGTACAAAAAAGCCGGTGACAACCCCAAACTGCCCGCCGTGCTGCACAGCATCAACCAGTCTGACATCGCCTTTTCGCTGTACGACGGCGACATCAAGGACGGTAGCTCCCAGTGCACGGACGACATCTTCACCGACGCGCTGAAGATGTTCAACACCCTGGCCAAACCCGTGGTCTACGTGCCCGGCGACAACGAATGGACCGACTGCCACCGCCTGAACAACGGCGGCTACGACGGCCTGGAGCGCCTGGCCCACCTGCGCCGTGTGATGTTTCCCACCACCCACAGCCTGGGCCAAACCCAGATGCCGCTGGAACACCAAGGCAAGCTCGGCGAAAAGTATGTGGAAAACACCCGGTTCAGCTATGGCGGCGTGGTGTTTGTCGGACTCAACGTGCCCGGCAGCAACAACAACCTCATCCTGAATGCCAAAGAATGCAGCGCCAAAAGCGCCCGCACACCCGCACAGTGCGACGCATCCAACGCCGAATACCAAGCACGTGACGCCGCCAACATCGCCTGGCTGGCGGACTCCTTCGCCCAGGCCAAGGCGCAAAAAGCGCGCGGACTGGTGCTGGTACTGCAAGCCGACCCCGGCTTTGACCTGCCCGAGACCGAAGACGTGGACGAAAGCACCGACCCCGGCCATGCGGGCTACCGCAACTTCATGAACGCCGTGGTGCAGCAGACCGAGCAATTCACCGGCCAGGTGCTTTTTGTGCATGGCGACACGCACTTCTTCAAGCTCGACAAACCGCTGTACAGCCCCACCAAACTATTGCCCAACCTCACGCGCCTGCAAACCTTCGGCAGCCCATCGCTGCACTGGGTGCGGGTGACGGTGGACACCGCCAGCGAGAACGTATTCACGGTGCAGCCCGTGATCGTGCGCCAGCCCTGAAGCCAGGCCACCCCCCTCAAAAACCCTGCAAGGCCTTCCGGCCCTGCAGGGTTTTTTTATTCAACGAACAGACGCACCGGCCTTGGCGGTCGCGGCCCAGGCCGGTGCGCAGCGCCACCCGCATGGCCCTCCTCTTATTCTTATGCTCTGCGTATTTGCTATATAAAAAATAGCTACTCACGCAAATCCAATGTGCGCCAGAGGCATAAAACACTTAAAAACAGACAGGGGTAAAAACCCTGACTGATACAAACCTAGGACTTACCCTAAAAGCAAAAAAAGTATCAATGATGCGCGGCTGGCGCAGTAGTAGCAGGCGGGGCCGCTCTATAAGCTTCGGGCATGCATTCAACGGAGGCAGTCCATGTCACCTTATCTCGAACTCGTCGGTATTCAGCAGCAGGAGTCCTTCAAGGTGTGGTCACACGGCTACCCCTATGAAACGGTGCGCTGGCACTTTCACCCCGAGTACGAGCTGAGCTACATCACCCACACCGCCGGGCGGTTTTATGTAGGCGACTACACCGGCACCTTCCAGCCCGGCCAGATGGTGCTGGTCGGCCCCAACGTGCCGCACAACTGGATCAGCGACCTGCCCGCCGGGGCCACCGTGCCTGAGCGCTGCGTGGTGCTGCAGTTTTCGGGCAAGAGCATGCAGGACGGCATTGCCGCCTTTCCCGAGCTGGTACCGCTGAACCGCCTGCTGGCCGACGCCCAGCGCGGCATCGTGTTCTCGCCCGAGGTCACCGCCAAGGCCGCGCCGCTGCTCACCGGCCTGCTGGAGGCGCGGGGCTTTCAGCGCGTGCACCAGTTTTTGGCGCTGCTGGAGACGCTGGCCCACGCCCAGGACAGCACGCTGCTGGCCACGCCCACTTTTGCGCCCGACCCCGAGGGCTACCAGTCGTCCACCATCAACCAGGTGCTGGGCTACCTGGCCGAGCATTTGCACGAACCGCTGAGTGAGGCGGACCTGGCGCGCTACGCGGGCATGGAGTCCAGCGCGTTTTCACGCTTCTTTCGCCGCCACACCAGCCTGCCCTTCATCCAGTACCTGAACCGGCTGCGCCTGAACCGGGCCTGCGAGCTGCTGATCTCGTCCGACCAGGCGGTGACCGACGTGTGCTACGCCTGCGGCTTCAACAATGTGTCGAACTTCAACCGCCAGTTTCTGGCCCACAAGTCCATGCCCCCCACGCAGTTCAGGCGCTACTACCGGCTGAACGCAGACTGCGAAGTGGCAGCCTAGCGCTGCTGCTCCCCCTTTCCACCACCCCCCAGATTCGGCAGCCTGACGGCTGCCCGGGGAGTACTTTTTCAAAATTTCTTCACCGGAAAGTAAAAATATGAACCACCCACTCGACGGCAAAGTTGCGGCCATCACCGGGGCCGCATCGGGCATCGGGCTGGCCTGCGCACGGGCCATGCTGGCCGCGGGGGCCACCGTGTTCTTGGTAGACCGCGCCACCGACCGGCTGGCCAGCCTGTGCGCCGAGCTGGGGGAGCGGGCCCTACCGCTCAGCGTCAATCTGCTGGACCCGGCCAGCGTTGCCGGCATGGTCCCGGCCATCCTGGCCCGCGCCGGGCAGCTGGACATCTTCCACGCCAACGCCGGGGCCTACATCGGTGGTGACGTGGCCACCGGCAACCCGGACGACTGGGACCGCATGCTCAACCTGAACATCAACGCCTGCTTCCGCTCCATCCAGGCGGTACTGCCGCACATGCAGGCGCGGCGCACCGGCGACATCATCGTCACCAGCTCCATCGCAGGCATCGTGCCGGTGGTGTGGGAGCCGATCTACACCGCCTCCAAATTCGCGGTGCAGGCCTTTGTGCACACCGTGCGCCGCCAGATTGCCCCACACGGGCTGCGCATCGGCGCGGTAGCCCCCGGCCCGGTGGTCACCGCGCTGCTGGACGACTGGCCCCAGGCCAAGATGGACGAGGCCCTGGCCAACGGCAGCCTGATGCAGCCCCAGGAGGTGGCCGACTGCGTGCTATTCATGCTGACCCGCCCGCGCACCGTGGTGATCCGCGACATGGTCATCTTGCCGCTGAGCGTGGACCTGTGAACATGCAGCCCGCTACCTATGTGATCGGTGTCGATATCGGCACCCAAAGCACCAAGGCCGTGCTGGTCGCCACCGACGGCCACATCCTGGCCCAGTGCGCCCGGGCCTACCAGGTGGAAACGCCCCAGCCCCTGTGGGCACAGCAGTGGCCCGACGTGTGGCTGGACGCGGTGGAATATTGCATAAAAGGGGTGCTAGCGCAGGCAGGTACTGCGGTGACTGCTATCAAATCTATCTGCGTCAGCAGTTTGTACGGCGGCAGCGGCATCCCGGTGGACGCCGACGGCCAGGCCCTGTACCCCTGCCTGATCTGGATGGACCGGCGCGCGCAGGACGAGGTGCGCTGGGTGCGCGACCACGTGGACCTGGACCGCCTGTTTGCCATCACCGGCAACAGCCTGGACAGCTACTACGGCTATACCAAAATGCTGTGGCTGCGCAACAAACAGCCCGCCGTGTGGGCCCAAACCGCGCAATTTTTGCCGCCCAACAGCTACGTCAACGCCCGCCTCACCGGCCAGGTGGCGGTGGACCACAGCTCGGCAGGCAATATTGGCGGCGTGTACGACGTGGGCCAACGCGGCTGGTCTGCAGAGGCGCTGGACATGCTGGGCATTCCCCGCAGCATGATGCCCAGCCGCCTGGTGGCATCCAGCGATGTGGTGGGCCCGCTGCTGCCCGCCTGGGCCGAACGCCTGGGCCTGCCGGTGGGGACGCCGGTGGTGGCCGGAGGCGTGGATGCGGCAGTGGCCACACTGGCCGCAGGCGCGGCCCAGCCCGGCAACCACGTGGCCATGGTCGGCACCAGCATGTGCTGGGGCACCATCCGCCCCCGCGTAGACGCACGCCACGGCCTGATCAGCATGCCGCACGTGTTCAACGGCAGCCAAGACCTGTACGTGTTTGGCGGCGCCATCAGCGCCGGGGCCTCGGTCACCTGGTTCCGCGAAACCTTTTGCCAGGCCGAAATCGCCCAAGGCCAGGCGCTGGGTGTAGACCCGCACAGCCTGCTGGAAAAAGACGCTGCCCCCCTGCCGCCCGGCAGCGGTGGCCTGCTGTTTCTGCCCTACCTGATGGGCGAGCGCAGCCCGGTATGGGACGCGCAGGCCAGCGGCACCTTTGTGGGCCTGGGACTGCACCACGGCCGTCCCCACCTGTACCGCGCCGTGCTGGAGGGCGTGGCCTACGCGCTGCGCCACAACATCGAAGCCGGTGTCAAAGGCCTGGATGGCGTGGCCACGCTGGACGACCACCTGGTGGTGGTGGGTGGGGCCAGCCATTCAGACATGTGGATGCAGATCATTGCCGACGTGACCGGCCGCCCGGTGTACACCCTGGCCGACGACGTAGAGGCCTCCCTGGGGGCCGCCATGCTGGCCGCCTATGGCGCGGGCCTGATCGACGCCGACGCGGTGCGCCGGGGCTGGGTGTCGCCCCGCCTGCGCAGCACACCCCAGCCCGCCGCCCACGCAGCCTACAACGGCCTGTTCGCCCAGTATGTAGACCTGTACCCCGCCCTGAAACCGGCCATGCACCGCCTGCGCCAAGCGACCCAAGGAGGCACACCCACGCCATAACCATTGACCCTTCCCCCCCATTAAAAGAAGTACATCCACTGGAGATAAAAAATGAAACTGTTCACCTGCACCGCCCTCGCCGCCCTCGTCCTGGGCACCACCACCGTCTACGCCCAGAGCATCACGCCCGCCAAAATCGCGTTTTTGATGCCCGACCAGGCGTCCACGCGCTACGAAGAGCACGACAAGCCCGGCTTTGTGGCCGAGATGAAAAAGCTCTGCGCCGCCTGCGAAGTGCTGTACCAAAACGCCGACGGCGACGCATCGCGCCAGCAGCAGCAATTCAACTCGGTCATCTCGCAAGGGGCCAAGGCCATCGTGATCGACCCGGTGGACTCCACCGCTGCCGCCTCGCTGGTCAAGGCCGCGCAGGCCAAGGGCATCAAGGTCATTGCCTATGACCGCCCCATCCCCGCCGCCAAAGCCGACTACTACGTGTCGTTCAACAACGAAGGCATTGGCAAGGCCATTGCCGATTCACTGGTGGCCCACCTGAAGGCCAAGGGCATCACGCCAGCCGACGGCGGTTTGCTGCAGGTCAACGGCTCGCCCACCGACGCAGCTGCGGGCCTGATCAAAAAGGGCATCCATTCCAGCCTGGACGCCAGCGGCTTCAAAATTTTGGCCGAATACGACACACCCGAATGGACGCCCGCCAAGGCCCAGCAGTGGGTCAGCGGCCAGATCTCGCGCTTCGGCAAAAAGATCGTCGGCGTGGTGGCGGCCAATGACGGCACCGGCGGCGGCGCGATTGCCGCGTTCAAGGCCGCCGGGGTGAACCCCGTGCCTGCGGTGTCGGGCAACGACGCCACCATCGCAGCACTGCAGCTGATCATTGCGGGCGACCAGTACAACACCATCTCCAAGCCCAGCGAAGTAGTGGCCGCAGCCGCTGCCAACGTAGCGGTGCAGCTGCTGGCAGGCACCGCGCCCAAGGCCGAAATGATGCTGTACAACACCCCATCGCAGCTGTTCACGCCCGCCGTGGTCACCGCAACCAACCTGAAGGCCGAGACCATCGACAAAATGGTCAGCGGCAAGCCCATCCAGACCTCGGCCGTGCTGTGCGTAGACCGCTACGCCGACGGCTGCAAGAAGCTGGGCATCCAGTAAACCACCCGCAAAGCGCCATGAAAGCACCCACCATGCAACACCCTGAACCCGCACGCGAACTGGTTTTAAGCCTGCGCAACATCACCAAGCGCTTTGGCGCAGTGGCAGCCCTGACCGATATTGACCTGGACGTGCATGCAGGCGAAGTTGTTGCCTTGGTGGGTGACAACGGCGCGGGCAAGTCCACGCTGGTCAAGATACTGGCTGGGGTGCACCAGGCCACCACCGGCACCATGGCTTTTTGCGGCCAGCAGGTCACCCTGCAAGACCCCAATGCCTCGCTGGCGCTGGGCATTGCCACCGTGTTCCAGGATCTCGCCCTGTGCGAAAACCTGGACGTGGTGGCTAACATCTTCCTGGGCAAAGAGCTAAAGCCATTCGCCTTGGACGAGGTGGCGATGGAGGTCCGGGCCTGGCAGCTGCTGAACGAGCTGTCGGCCCGCATCCCCAGTGTGCGCATCCCGGTGGCGGCACTGTCCGGCGGACAACGCCAGACGGTGGCTATCGCCCGGTCGCTGCTGCTGGAGCCCAAGCTGATCTTGCTGGACGAGCCGACCGCCGCCCTGGGCGTGGCCCAGACCGCCGAGGTGCTGAACCTGATCGAGCGGGTACGCGACAAGGGCCTGGGCGTGGTGATGATCAGCCACAACATGGAAGACGTACGCGCCGTGGCCGACCGCATCGTGGTACTGCGCCTGGGGCGCAACAACGGCGTATTCCTGCCCGACGCGTCGAACCAGGAGCTGGTCAGCGCCATCACGGGCGCATCGGACAACGCGGTGTCGCGCCGGTCCGGGCGGCACGCATCCCAACAACCCTCCAACCAGGCAGCATGAGCATGCGCAGTACGACCAAAACACTCTCCCCCACCACCCCTTTGCTGGACCGCAGCGACGAGCGTTTCAAGGTGGACGAAGGCATCGCCGGGGCCATCCGCACCTTTATCGACCGGGTGAAGGCAGGCGACCTGGGCTCGCTGCCGGTCATCGTCGGGCTGGCGGTGATCTGGACCATCTTCCAGACGCTGAACCCGATCTTTTTATCCAGCAACAACCTGATCAACATGCTGTTTGACGCGTCCACCATCGGGGTCATCTCGCTGGGCATCGTGTGCATCTTGATGGTCGGCGAGATCGACCTGTCGGTCGGCTCGGTCAGCGGCTTTGCATCCGCCATGGTCGGCGTGCTGTGGGTCAACAAGGGCTGGCCGGTGGAGCTGGCCATCGTGGCCGCCACGGCAGCCGGTGCGGTGGTGGGCCTGGTCTACGCCCAGCTGTTCAACCGCTTTGGCATGCCCAGCTTTGTCTCCACCCTGGCTGGTCTGCTGGCTATTTTGGGCGCACAGCTGTACGTGCTGGGCAGCACCGGGTCGATCAACCTGCCGTACGAGTCACCGCTGGTGAACCTGGGGCAGTCGCTGTTCATGCCCGCTTGGCTGGCCTACGGGCTGATTGCCCTGGCAGCGGTGGCCCTGCTGGCCAAGGGCTTTAGCGACGCGTCGCGCCGCCAGAACGCCGGTCTGTCGGGCGAGTCGTCCAGCAAGATTCTGCTGCGCACTGGGGTGTTTTTGGTGGTGCTGGAGGGCATTGCGCTGTACTTCAACCAGGACCGGGGGATTCCGTGGATGTTCGGCATCTTCGTGGGCCTGGTAGTGGCGCTGGACTACGCGTTCACCCGTACCCAATGGGGCCGCAGGGTCAACGCCGTGGGCGGCAACCGCGAAGCGGCCCGGCGCTCGGGCATTGACGTGCACAAAATCTACACCAGCGTATTTGTGCTCTGCGCGTCGCTGGCCGCCCTGGGTGGCGTGCTGGCATCGGCCCGCCTGGCATCCGCCAGCCAGCAGGCCGGCACCGGAGACGTGAACCTGAACGCCATCGCCGCAGCGGTCATCGGCGGCACCAGCCTGTTTGGCGGGCGCGGCAACGCCTATTCGGCGCTGCTGGGCATCATCGTCATCCAGTCCATTTCCAGTGGCCTCACCCTGCTGGACCTGTCGTCATCGCTGCGCTACATGATTACCGGCGCGGTGCTGGCGGTGGCCGTGATCGTCGATTCCATGGCCCGCAAGTCCCGCGTGTCGCACGGACGGGCTTAGAACGTGTTCACGGTCTATTTGGGGCCGCGTTGGGGAGCAATCGGGATGGGTTGGCTGTCAGCGCCCGCCGCATGGGCTCTCTGCCCATGCCAGGGTGATGGCGGGCAAATCGCCCGATTTCTCCCCAACCCGCAGGGCAGTTGCCTTATCAAACAGTCTGGGGCGTTGCGACTCTTGCCCATAGCCAGCTATGGGCGGCGAGCCGCGCCTACCAGCCCCTCCCGAAAAGGCAGCTGCGCGGCCCCAAATAGACCGTGAACACGTTCTTAACGCGCGGGGCATAGCGGGCGGCCCCCTCCTCAGACCAGCTCGGCCAAGGAGGCGGCATTGAAACCCTTCAGCTGGTCCACGTCGCCCGACTGGATCTTGCGGGCCCAAGCAGCATCGCTGATCAGCGCCCTGCCGACCGCGATCAGGTCAAACTCATCCCGCTCCATGCGCGCCACCAGCTTCTCCAGACCATCGCTCTGGGAGCCCTGGCCACCGAAAGCACCAAAGAAGTCGCTGGACAGGCCGACCGACCCGACGCTGATCGTTGCAGCGCCCGTCAGCTTCTTGGCCCAGCCCGCAAAGTTCAGCCCGGCCGCGCCGTCGATCTCGGGAAACTCCGGCTCCCAGAAGCGCCGCTGCGAGCAATGCAGGACATCGACACCGGCTTCCACCAGCGGCACCAGCCAATCGGCCATCTCGGCAGGGGTGGCGGCCAGGCGTGCACCGAAATCTTGTTGCTTCCACTGGCTGACGCGCAGGATGATGGGAAAGCCCGGCCCCACGGCCGCTCGCATCGCCGCGACCACTTCGGCAGCAAAACGGGCGCGCTCTTTGATGGTGGCGCCGTTGTAGCGGTCAGCACGCTGGTTCGTGCCCTGCCAGAAGAACTGGTCGATCAAGTAGCCGTGCGCACCGTGGATTTCGAGCGTGTCGAAGCCCAGCTGCTTGGCATCGGCTGCGGCCTGGGCGAAAGCGGCGACGGTGTCGGCGATGGCTTCCTCACCCATGGCTGTGCCACGCGGATCGCCCGGGCCCACCAGCCCGGACGGGCTTTCCACCGGTGTCTCTGGCTCCCAGCCACTCATGCCGCGCGTTGAGCCGGTATGCCAGAGCTGGGGCCCCATGCGCCC
>CANFZJ010000082.1 GCA_947451445.1 Comamonadaceae bacterium | reverse complement strand
GCCATCGACGCCTTCATCTTCGGCGGCCGCCGCTCCACCACCGTGCCGCTGGTGACCGAAGCCCGCAACTGGACCGAGGGCGTCTACATGGCCGCCACCATGGGCTCGGAAACCACCGCTGCCGCTGTCGGCCAAATGGGCGTAGTGCGCCGCGACCCGTTCGCCATGCTGCCGTTCATGGGCTACAACATGAGCGACTACTTCCAGCACTGGCTGAACATTGGCGACAAACTGGCTACCAGCGGTGCTCTGCAGCCCGCCATTTTTTGCACCAACTGGTTCCGCAAGGGTGCGGACGGCCAATTCGTCTGGCCCGGCTACGGTGAAAACATGCGCGTGCTGAAGTGGATGATTGACCGCATCGAAGGCAAGGCACCGGGCGCAGAAAACATCTTCGGCGTCAGCCCCACCTATGGTGAGCTGAACTGGACCGGGCTGGACTTCACGCAAGCCCAGTTCGACACCGTGACCAGCATCGACAAAGCCGCCTGGCAACAAGAGTTGGTGCTGCACACCGAGCTGTTCCAGCAACTGGCACACCACCTGCCACAGGCGCTGGTGGACACCAAGACGGCATTGCAAGCCCGCCTGGACGCGTAATTCCATTTCCCAGGACTTACGCAAGCACCTCTGTGCGCCCAGAGGGCGACACAGGGGGCGCTGCGTAAGTCCTATCCATTCCAATACGAGATTAGGCGCGAAGCCGCAGACAGTGCTGTAGCACGGCAAGGCGAAGCAACGACATATCGGATTGAAATGGGAATGGAATAAAACAAAACGGCCCCGCCTATTTGCATAGGCGGGGCCGTTTTGCGTTGGGCACCCGGTCCGGGCACCGCTGTGGTGTTTACAGATGGGCCGACACGCGGTAGCTGGCGGCGTTGTAGGCCTGGGCATCCAGCAGGTCAAAGGCACGCAACATGGCGTTGCCGATACGGTTGGACTGGGGCACCTTGTCAGCATCTGCAGCCACTTCGGCAGCAGCTTGGCGACCCATGGCGACCTGCAGGTCGGCCATGATGCGGGGGTCGCTCAAAGCCGTTTGCCACAGGCGCTGGTCGGCACGGGCACGGGCCTGGTTGGCGGCCCAGGTGTCCAACGCAGCCTTGGTAGTCAGCGCCAGGCGGCGCACGGTACCGGCCAACATCACCATGGCGGCGAAACCCACGGCCCACACCGCGACCCAGGCGGCCAACAGGTGGCCGTCAGCCCAGGTGTCCACCAACTGGTCGGCGGCGACCACCAGGGCCGACACCACGGCTGCCAGCATCACAGCGGACAAGCCTTTGGAAGAGTCAAAATTCTTGTACAGACCCTGTACGGCACCGGCAACCGCTTCCGCACGGGCCACGCCGGGGTGGATGGTAGGGAAGCTGGGTTTGATAAAACTGGTCATGGTAATTTCCTTTTTTCAAGCGACGCTGGCATGGGATAAATGCCAACGCAAACAAACTGGGCTGGTTTAACCCGAATCGGCCTAGGCCTTATTCGGTCCAGAGGCTGACGATCAAATCGCCTTCAACGACCAAGAGCGCCACAATCGCAGCCACGAACAAAGTACCCAGGCTTTTGGTTTGGCGCACACCTTGGCGGATGGCAGCGAAGCCTGCGGCAACGCGGTTAACGCCTTGGTGTTCGACGGGAAAGCTAGCGGGGACAAAACTGGCCATGGTGGACTCCTTGGAAGTGCTCGGAGCGGGTGTGCCCTTTGCATGACCCGAATCTTAGGGTTAATACTAATAACGTCAAACTTTAACTTCGTGATGATCTCCATTCACAACGGAAATAGTTAACCCCCTAAAAACCGCTGTTGCTACGCCCCATCTCGCCCGGAAGTGGATCTTGCAAGGCCTTATTTCATGCACCAAATAGCCAGTCAGCACACGTAACACCTGCACAAGCAGCTACATTAAATATAGCAATTGCAACACCGCTACCGCGCCGCCCGACACCGGCCGTACAAGCCACCCCACGGCGCACGGGTTGCCAACTACGTCACGAAAGCAGCGTCGGTTCTTTTGTATCCATAAAACAACAACACCCTGTTTTTTGTTCCAAACCCCTTGCACAGCTCCCATGCCCGCCCCTAACTTCCGCACTTTTGATCTGAACCTGCTGCGCGTGTTTGACGAAGTCATGGCCGAACGCAGCCTGACCCGTGCCGCGCAAAACCTGTCGCTGACGCAGCCCGCCGTCAGCAACGCGCTGCGCCGCCTGCGCGAAAGCCTGGGCGATGAGTTGGTGCGGCGCAACGGCCAGGTGATGGAGCCCACCCCGCGCGCGCTGGCCTTGTGGCCCACGGTGCGCGAGTCGCTGCGCCAGCTGCAAGGCTCGCTGGCGCCCAGCGCGTTTGACCCGGCCCAGGCCGACGACAGCTTCACCATCGCCATGGCCGACGCCACATCGGCCGTGCTGCTGCCCGGGCTGATGCAGATACTGGCGGACGAAGCGCCCACCATTTCGCTGCACGTGCTGCCCCTGGCCTCGCGCGACCCGCGCAAGCTGCTGGAAGACGAGAGCGTGGATCTGGCGGTGGGCTTCTTCCCCGCCGTGTTGGCCGACCTGGCAGCCCGTGCCCAGGTGGGCAAAAGCATTCCCTTTGCCCAGCAGCGGCTGTACGACGGGCGCTATGTGTGCGCCATGCGCAGCGGCCACCCGTTGGCGGCTGGCCCGCTGACACTGGACCAGTTTTGTGCGGCCCGGCATATGTTGGTGAGTTATGCCGGGCACTCGTTCGGCTTTATCGACGAAGCCCTGGCCCTGGTACAGCGCAAACGCAGCGTGGCGCTGACGGTCAACCAGTTTTTCACGGCGGGCTTTGTGGCCGCCCATTCCGACCTGCTGACGGTGCTGCCGCAACATTTTGCGCAGGCGGTGGGCCACGCCAACGGCCTGGTGCTGCGTGCGCTGCCGTTCGAGGTGGCCGCCGTCCACATCGACGCGCTATGGCACCGCCGCCTGGAAACCGCCCCCGCACACCAATGGCTGCGCCAGGCCGTGGCACGGGCAGCCGCCCAGGCCCACGCAGTCGACGAAGATGTGACGGGTTGAGGACTTACGCAGTACCTGACGGGCGGGTCGCTGGCCCTTCAGTCGGGCGCTGCGTAAGTCCTGGGGTTACATAACGCTCAACGATGCCAGCGCAGCGGCGCGCAACTCGGCGGAATGGCGCGGGTCGCGGCCTGCGCTGGCGTCGGCGCTTTCCATCAGGCCATGGGCCACGCTCACGGGCTCGGTGGTGGCCACCTCAGCGGCAGCAGGCGATGTGTGAAACAGAGCGTATTGAACAAACAAATTGAACATGGAAGACACCACCGGGGTGGTGAAAAGTTGCGATAGTCCAAGGTTAAGGGTTTTCCCTAGGTTTTCAAGCACCAGACTATGCACGTATCGCATAACCTGCTGCAAGCGCAGTCCACGTGGCTTATTTCGGCACTAGTTCACGTTCTAAACTCCCCCCATGAACATCCAACTGCTGTCCGACCTGCACCTGGAATCACAGCCGCACTTTGACCCCCTCCCTGCGCCCGGGGCCGACCTGCTGGTGTTGGCGGGCGACATCGGCTCGTACCAAAACGGCTCGCAGCTGGCGGGCGACGACTTTGGCCTGGCGCGCTTTTCCCCCCTGCACGGCTGGCCCACACCGGTGCTGTTTGTGCCCGGCAACCACGAATACGACGGGCTGGACTTTGACGCCGCCGACGCCCGGCTGCGCGCCACCTGCGCACGGCTGGGCATCGTCTGGCTGGAGCGCGAGACCCTCGTTTTCAACGGCGTGCGCTTCCTGGGCACCACGCTGTGGAGCGACTTTGACGCGCTGGTGGACCCCGGCGCGCCGCTCACCCAGCAGCTCAAAACCCGCGACAAAGCCTTTCGCGCCGCCAACTACTACCTGAAGAAGCACAGCGCCCTGCGCAATGGCGAAAACATGCTGGCCGAGGCCATGCGCGAACAGGCCCTGGCCTGCCAGCAATGGCTGCGCAGCGCACTGGCCCAGCCGTTTAACGGCCCCACGGTGGTGGTCACCCACTTTGCGCCCAGCCTGCACAGCGCCGACCCCCGTTACGGCAAAGTCCCCGGCACCGCCGGCTTTTGCAACGCGCTGGACGACCTGCTGCCCCACGCCCAGCTGTGGCTGCACGGCCACCTGCACGCCCCCAGCGACTACACCCACCGGGGTTGCCGGGTGGTGGCCAACCCGCTAGGCTACGCGCGCAAGAACGAGCAAGCAGGTTTTCTGCCGCAACAGTGCATCAAAATAGCCGCTAGCGCAGACAAATAAAGCGCAAGCAGCTACTAAATAAATAGCAAAAAGGAGACACCATGAGCCCATCCACACCCGCCGCCTGGTGGCGCAGTGCCGTCGTCTACCAGGTCTACCCGCGCAGCTTTGCCGATGGCAACGGCGACGGCATTGGCGACATCGCCGGGCTGCGGGCCCGCCTGCCCTACCTGGCCGCGCTGGGCGTGGACGCACTCTGGATCAACCCCTGGTACCCCTCGCCCATGAAGGACGCGGGCTACGACGTGGCCGACTACCGCGACATCGAGCCCCTGTTTGGCACCCTGGCCGAGGCCGAAGCCCTGCTGGGCGAAGCCCACGCCCTGGGCCTGAAGCTGCTGCTGGACATCGTGCCCAACCACTGCTCCGACCAGCACCCCTGGTTCCAGCAGGCGCTGCCCGCCGCGCCCGGCTCGGTGGAACGCGCGCGCTTCATCTTCCGCCCCGGCCTGGGCGCGGACGGCAGCCGCCCGCCGAACGACTGGCAAAGCGTTTTTGGCGGCCCGGCCTGGACCCGCACCCGCAACGCCGACGGCCAACCCGGCGACTGGTACCTGCACCTGTTCGCCCCCGAACAACCCGACCTGAACTGGGACAACCCCGAAGTCGCCGCCGACTTCGAGCGCACCCTGCGCTTCTGGTTCGACCGGGGCGTGGACGGCTTTCGCATCGACGTGGCGCACGGCCTGGTCAAGCTGCCCGGCCTGCCCGACATCGGCCAGCGTACCGTCAGCGAAGACCTGGACGAAAACCACCCCTACTGGGACGTGCCCGGCGTACACGCCATCTACCGCCAGTGGCGCACCCTGGCCGACAGCTACACCCCGCCCCGCGTGTTTGTGGCCGAGGCCTGGATCAACCCCGCTGAGCGGCTGGTGCGCTACGTGCGCCCGGACGAGCTGCACACCAGCTTCAACTTCGACTTTCTGGTCGCCCCCTGGCAGGCCCCGGTGCTGCGCGCCGCCATTGACAACACGCTGGCCGCCCACGCCAGCGTCGGTGCGCCCCCCACCTGGGTGCTGGGCAACCACGACATACCGCGCCCCGTGTCGCGCTACGCCCGCCCGCAGGCAGGCCTGACGGCCCGCTGGCTGGACGACCTGCTGCCGCACCCGGCCGACTTTGCCGTCGGCCTGCGCCGCGCCCGCGCCGCCGCCCTGCTGACGCTGGCCCTGCCCGGCAGCTGCTACATCTACCAGGGCGAAGAACTGGGCCTGGCCGAGGTAGAAGACCTGCCCGACGCCGTGCTGCAAGACCCGATGTTTGAACAAACTGGCCGCCAAAGCCGGGGCCGCGACGGCTGCCGGGTGCCGCTGCCGTGGTCGGGCACGCAAGCGCCGTTTGGCTTCAGCCCGGACTCCGTGCCACCCTGGCTGCCCCAGCCCGCCGCCTGGGGCCAGCAAACCGCCGAAGCCCAGGCCACACAAGCCGACTCCACACTCGCGCTGTACCGCGCCGCCCTGCAACTGCGCCGGACTGAACCCGGCATGGGCGACGGCGGCCTGCAGTGGCTGCCCGCACCGGCCGATGTGCTGCTGTTCACGCGTGGCAACGGTTTGGCCTGCATGGTCAACCTGGGCGCGGCAGCGCAGCCCTTGCCCGCCGGTGCACAGCTGCTGCTGGCCAGCGGCGCGCTGGCGGCGGGTTTGCTCGCGCCAGACACGGCAGCGTGGCTTCGGTTGCTATAGTTTAAATAGCTATAAGCGCACATTCCAGCTGCGCTATCGGCTATTTAGACCCTCAAAACAAATCCCCAGCACCCAGTCCACAATTTCGGTGTCGCTGTACTGCCCACTGGCCTGCAAAAAGCCCGGCACCGGGTCGCAGGCACGGGCGAACAGGGTGTACAGCACGGCAATGGCGGGTAGCTGCGGGTTGATCTGGCCGGCTTTTTGCGCGGCTTCAATCCAGCCGCCCAGCTGGTCGCTGACCTGCACCAGCGCCTCCAGGTAGGCGGCGTTCTCCATCAGCTTGGCGCGCAGGCTGGAGTTTTGGCTGGGCAGCGACGGCATTTCGCCCGCCAGCTGCACCTCCATCGCCCAGCGCACCGTGGCCTTGAGCTTGTCCAGCGGGGCATCTGCGGCGGGCAGGGTCTGCAAATGGGCCTGGGTGCGGTGCAGCACCCGCACCATGGCGGCGGCGGCCAGGTCTTCTTTGCTGGGGAAGTGCTTGTACAGGCTGGCCTTGGCGATACCCACGCCCTGGGCCACCTCGTCCACCGTCATCGCGTCAAAGCCCTTTTCGGCCAGCAAACGGTTCACGGTTTGCACGATGGCCTCTTCGCGGGCCTGCAGCATGTGCTGTTTGAACGAGATTTTGGGCGACTTGGGGGCGGTGGCAGATTTCATGGCGCAATTTTAGCCCCACAGCCTTCGAAATAGTGTGTGCGTTTGTTTGCATACCGCCCGGTCACAAAACAAACCTCAAAATTGCGCCATATTTAAATATGGGCATTTATTTTACAGAATACATTTTCTATTTCAGGCATAAAAACCTATTTATGTTTCGATATATATCCTGCTTGTATCGCCTGCATTGCGCAGTGTAAAGCACTGTAAACAACGGGGTTTTTACCGTGCTTATTTTTAATGTAATTAAATGTTGCATGGCAAAATTTAATTGCCCATCCACCCAACGAAAGATTTTTATGAAAATCAATACTGTGAATACCACACCGACCCTATCGGCCACAGCCAAGAAAGCGGTATTGGGAGATTTTGAAACAAACTCCAAAGCATTCGGCCCGGTCGCCGCGTCGGTCATCGGATTGGGCAGCAGCGCCGCACAGGCCAGCAATACCATCAGCAAAGCCGTGGACAGTGTAGAAAATGAAATCAAAGAGGTCGCTACGAATACCGTGGCCCTGGCGAGCGATGGTGTGAATGAAATCAAATCAGCCTATAACAAAGTCAGCAGCGGACTGGGCAGCGCGGCCAGTGCCGTGGCAGGCTACGCAGAAACCGGGCTGTCTGCAGGCGTGCAGGCCATTCGCGCACTGGTGTAACACGGGTTGCCATGGCTGTCCAACGCATGTTAGTAAGTACTTCCACCTTGCAATGGCTATGGCCTGCAGTGCTATGCCCGTGGCTCGGCGCCTGCTCTGTATTTACCCCGTTGCCGCTGCTAGAGCTGGTCAAGGCCACCGGCATCGCGGCCAGCACGGTGATCACGGTCGGGCCCAGCAAGGCCAGCGACACGGTGTACCACCTGCCCCCCAGCTTCAACAAAGTGTGCATTGAGCTGAATCCGCAATCGCAGTCGGCAGAAATACTGCCCGCACTGCAGTCTGAATTGCGCTTGCACCAGATCGAAAGCCGTATTTACGAGCCAGGCGGCATACGCAACTGCACCGTGCGTTTAAATTATGAAGCCTATATTGAATGGGACATACCGCCATTCACCAATGAATATAAAACCTATTTAACCTCTGCCACGCTGATATTGCGCAATGAAACGGGCAAGGTTTTATCCCGCAGCAGCTATACGCTGGACCCGGTATACGGCATGGGCAAATGGTCGCCTATTCGCAGCAAGATTGCCCCGGTCGTGACGGCGGTCGTCACGGGTTTTGAAAATTAAAAAGGACTTGTATGGTCGGCCGTTTTATTATTTATAGTTTTTTTATTTTGAATGCGGCTGGCTATTTAACGGGCTGCGCCAGCGACACCATTATTCCGCCGCCGGTACGGGCGAGTCCGCTGCCACAGCCCATGGACGTGGAGCCCACGGTGACCGGCGCCATATTCCACCAAAACATGTCCACCGGTTCGCTGTTTTCTGACCGGCGCAAGCCGCGCAAGATCGGCGATGCGATCAAGGTCGATATTGCCGAAACCCTGAGCGCCAGCAGCGAGCTGAAGACCGACACCAGCCGCGCCACCACGCTGGCGTCCAAGGGGCCGGGGTCCGAGTCCAACTCGCTGGGCAGCATCCTCAAGGGCATCATGAACATGGACGCCAGCGCCTCGGGCAGCGATACCTACAAGGGCGCGGGCAGCACCGGCAACGTCAACAAGTTCTCCGGGCGGTTGGCGGCCTCGGTCATCAACGTGCAGTCCAACGGCTACCTGGTGGTGGCGGGCGAGCGCAGCATTGCCTTCAACAATGGCATCAGCACGCTGCGCTTTTCGGGCGTGGTGAACCCGGTGGACATCACCTCGGGCAATGTGGTGGCGTCCAGCGACGTAGTGGATGCACGGCTGGAGCTGGTGGGCAAGGGCGACGTGTCCGACGCGGCCTCGCGGTCCTGGATCCAAAAAATCTTGGCCAAGAGCCTGTCGTTCTGGTAGCCGTTAACGTGAATAGGACTTACGCAGCGCCGCCCTGTGTCGCCCTCTGGGTGCACAGGGGACTTGCGTAAGTCCTGGTGAAACAACTTTCATGCTCCGGGGCGGCTCTGCCGCCGCAGCCATGAAAGTTAGGGCATTTGCAGCGCCGCCCCGGCGGCCTCGGTCAGCGCGGTACTCAGGGTGTCCAGCACCTCGGACTGCAGGTTCCAGCAGTGCCAGTACAGCTGGATCAGCAGCGCCTCGTCGGGCAGCAGGTTGACCAGCTCGCCCTGGGCGATCAGGTCCAGCACCAGCAGCTCGGGCACCACGCTCACCCCCCAACCGGCCCGCACGGCGCGCACCTGGCCTTCGGAGCTGGGCACAAACACCTGGCGCAATGCCACCCGCTTCAGGCCAAACGCCTGGTTGACAAATTCGCGCTGCATGTCGTCCTTGCGGTTGAACGCCACAAACGACACGTTGCGAAAGTTGTAGGCACTGAGCCCGCCCGGCAGGTGCTGGCGGGCATAGTCCACATGGGCCACGGCCACGTAGCGCATGGCGCCCAGCGGCACCACTTTGCAGCCGCGCAGCGCCTGCTTCAGCGTGGTGACGCAGCCCATCACCTGGCCTTCGCGCAGCCATTCCTGGGTGAAGTCCTGGTCGTCGGTGATGATCTCCAGCGGCAGACCCTGCGCCACCAGCGCCTGCAGCGCACCCATGGCCCAGGTGGCGATGCTGTCGGCGTTGATGGCCACCGACACCCGCTCTTCGTCGCGCGCGCCGCCCATGGCGCTGGGAGCCAGCTCCTGCATGTCGCGCTCCAGGTCGGCGCGCAGCAGGCGCAGCTGCTTGGTGTGCTTGATGAGTAAATGCCCCGCCGCCGTGGGCTTGAGCGGGCGGCTGCGCACCACCAGCACGGTGCCGGCCTGCGCCTCCAGCGAACGCAACCGCTGCGACACGGCCGACTGGGTGATGTTCAGCCGCTGGGCGGCCCGCTCGAAACCGCCTTCTTCCACGATGGCGGCCAGGCATTCCAATGCGTCGGGGTCAAGTGTGCTCATCGGCTCCCCCCCAGGCTACACACTGCGTGTTTTCGCCAACCCCCTACCGGGGGCGAACCCGATGGCCCGGCAGAGCCGGTTCCATGGGTTCCTGGGGTTTCGCGCGTGGTGCACATCGTGGGGTGAACGGTAGTTTTCATGGGTCAAATCTACCCTGTATTCACGCACCCACTGAAACCCTTGCGGTAGCGGTCCAGCGACAGGCCTTCCATGCTGATGTCCGGCGTGCGGTTCGACAACACGTCGGCCATCACCCGGCCGGTGCCTGCGGCCATGGTCCAGCCCAGCGTGCCGTGGCCGGTGGACAGGTGCAGGTTGGGGTAGGGCGTGCCGCCCAG
>CANFZJ010000081.1 GCA_947451445.1 Comamonadaceae bacterium | reverse complement strand
TGGGCGACTTGCCGCCCAGCTCCAGCGTGGCCGGAATCAGGTTGGCTGCCGCGGCCTGTGCAATGCTGCGGCCGGTGGCGGTAGAGCCGGTGAAGGCGATCTTGGCGATGCGCTTGCTGGTGGCCAGCGCCTTGCCTGCCTGGCCGCCCAGGCCGTTGACGATGTTCAGCACACCTGCGGGCAGCAGGTCGGCGATCAGTTCCATCAGCACCATGATGCTGACCGGGGTGGATTCGGCGGGCTTCAGCACCACGCAGTTACCGGCAGCCAGCGCAGGGGCCAGCTTCCAGGCTGCCATCAGGATGGGAAAGTTCCAGGGAATGATCAGCCCGACCACGCCCAGCGGCTCGTGAAAATGGTAGGCCACGGTGTTTTCGTCCAGTTGGCTCAACGCGCCTTCTTGCGCGCGCAGGCAACCAGCAAAGTAACGGAAGTGGTCCACTGTCAGCGGCAGGTCGGCGTTCAGCGTTTCGCGGATGGGCTTGCCGTTGTCCACGGTTTCGGCGTAGGCCAGTTTTTCCAGATTCGCTTCCAGGCGGTCGGCAATGCGCAGCAGCACATTGGAGCGTTCGGCGGCAGGGGTTGCACCCCAGCCCGCAGCGGCGGCGTGGGCGGCGTCCAGCGCCATTTCAATGTCATCCGCGCCAGACTGCGCAACTTGGGTATACACCTGCCCGTTGATCGGGGTGATCACGTCAAGGTATTCGCCCTTGACCGGCGCAACCCACTGGCCACCGATGAAGTTGTCATAGCGGCGTTTGAATTGCAGGGGGGCGCTGGCGCTGCCGGGGTTGGGGTAAAGCATGGAGGTCTCCTGTAGGTATGTTGGCACTGCGAATCGGTGCCCACTACGTACAGCACACCGCGTGCCATGCCAGATGGGCTTGAAAGTGGGCTGCTTTAGGGGTGAATTGGCTGTATTTGTGCCAGTCTGCCGCAGAGGCCGTGTTCCAAAATGGAACAGGTTGGAACACATTCAAAATGTTGCACTGCACCAGGCTTTCGTACCCTACTGGTAACTCCCATGCTGCACTTGCCTGTCGTTCAGGAGTACCATCGCGGCTGTAATTTTGTTACCAAAGTACCATGAAAATCAACCCCACGGTGTCCGCGGTCACAGACCGCATTCGTGCGCGTAGCGGCCCTAGCCGCAGCGCTTATCTTGAACGCGTAGACGCCGCCGCGCACCGCAAGCCAGGGGCCGAGCGCATGGGCTGTGCCAACGTGGCCCACGCTTTTGCGGGCATGCCGAGCAACGACAAATTCAAGGTAGTGACCGAGAAGGCGCTGAATATCGGCATCGTCACGGCCTACAACGACATGTTGTCGGCCCACACGCCGATGCAAACCTACCCCGATCTGGTCAAGGCCGAGGCCCGCCTGCATGGCGCGACCGCCCAGGTCGCCGGTGGCGTACCTGCCATGTGCGACGGCGTGACCCAGGGCACACCGGGCATGGAGCTCAGCCTGTTCAGCCGCGACGTGATCGCCATGGCCACCGCCGTAGCACTCAGCCACGACATGTTTGATGCCGCGCTGATGCTGGGTGTGTGCGACAAAATCGTGCCCGGCCTGCTGATCGGCGCGCTGCAATTCGGCCATTTGCCCACCGTGTTTGTGCCCGCAGGCCCCATGCCGTCTGGCCTATCGAACAGTGCCAAGTCCAAGGTACGAGAACAAGCCGCCCAGGGCCTGGTGGGCCGCGACGAACTGCTCAAGGCCGAGTCCGCCGCCTACCACGCACCCGGCACCTGCACCTTCTATGGCACGGCCAACAGCAACCAGATGCTGCTGGAAGCCATGGGCCTGCACGTACCCGGCACCGCGTTCGTCGCTCCCGGCGGTGCCATGCGCGACGAACTCACCCGCGAAGCCACCCGTACCGTGCTGGCCGACGTAAAGGCCAAGCGCTACGCCCCGATTGGCCATGTGGTCGATGAGCGCTGCATCGTCAACGCCATGGTGGCGTTGCTGGCCACCGGTGGCTCCACCAACCACCTGATCCACTGGGTCGCCGTGGCCGCTGCGGCGGGCATCGTGATCGACTGGGACGACTTCAGCGCCTTGTCTGACGTCGTGCCCACGCTGTCGCACGTGTACCCCAACGGCAGTGCCGACGTGAACCAGTTCCAGGCTGCTGGCGGCCCCGGTTTCATCATCCGCGAGCTGCTGGACGCGGGCTTCATGCACGCCGACGTGCTGACCGTGCGTCCCGGCGGCCTGCGCGAATTTGCCGGTGAGCCCGCCATGGTGGGCGACACCCTGACCTGGAACACCAAGCTGGTCTCCGGCGACGAGACCATCGTGCGCCCCGCCAGCAACCCGTTCAGCCCCACTGGCGGCCTCAAGCTGCTCAAAGGCAACCTGGGCCGCAGCGTGATCAAGGCCTCTGCCGTGCCGGACGACCGCCACATCATCGAAGCCCCCATCCGCGTGTTTGACTCGCAAGAAGCGCTGCATGTGGCCTTCAACGCCAACGAACTCAACCGCGACGTGGTTTGCGTGGTGCGCTGGCAGGGCCCGCAAGCCAATGGCATGCCCGAGCTGCACAAGCTGACCCCACCGTTGGCCGTGCTGCAAGGCAAGGGCTACCGGGTGGCACTGGTCACCGATGGCCGCATGAGCGGCGCGTCGGGCAAGGTACCCGCCGCGATCCATGTGTCGCCCGAGGCCTTGGCCGGTGGCGCATTGGCCAAGTTGCAAGACGGCGATGTGGTTCGCCTGGATGCGGTCGCTGGCACCTTGCAGGCCCTGGTGCCTGACGCCGAATGGGCTGCCCGCCCGCTGGCCACCATGCCCGAAGCCCTGCGCCTGGCCAACAGCCACGGCATGGGCCGTGAATTATTTTCGGGCATGCGCCGCAATGCCCTTACCGCTGAACAAGGAGCTCTCTCATGGATGTAAAAACGACCCGCTGGACCGCATTGCAGGTTATGCAAGACGCACCGGTCATCCCGGTCATTGTGTTGAACGACGTTGCCCATGCTGTGCCCCTGGCCCGCGCCCTTGTGGCCGGTGGTGTGCGCATGCTGGAAGTCACGCTGCGCACCCCGCAGGCACTGGCTTGTATCGAGCGCATTGCCAAAGAAGTGCCTGAAGCCGTGATCGGCGCGGGCACCATCCGCAGCACGGCCGATGCCCAGGCCGCCGCCAAGGCGGGTGCGCTGTTTGGTGTCAGCCCTGGCTACACCCGTGCCGTCGGCCAGGCTTGCCGTGACGCGGGCATTGCCTTGCTGCCCGGCGTGGCCACGGGCAGCGAAATCATGATGGCGCAAGAAGACGGCTTCACCGAGCTGAAATTCTTCCCCGCCATGCAAGCCGGTGGTCCGGCCATGCTGAAAGCCTGGAGCGGCCCGTTCTTTGACGTGAAGTTTTGCCCCACCGGCGGCGTCACGCTGCAAAACGCCCCCGAATTTCTGGCCCTGCCGAATGTGGTGTGCGTGGGCGGCTCGTGGATCGTGCCGACCGACGCCATGCTGTCGGGTGACTGGGCGCGCATCACCCAGCTGTGCCTGGACACTGCGGCTCTGAAAAAGAAACCTGCCTAACCTGCCTAACGGACCCGTTGAAAAAAGCGCCTTGAAGGCGCTTTTTTTTAGACCTGGAACGGCGTTTGGGCCAAAAACTTACCCGTTCGCCCCAGCGTGAACAGGTTGG
This sequence comes from Comamonadaceae bacterium, assembly GCA_947451445.1. Classification (GTDB taxonomy): domain Bacteria; phylum Pseudomonadota; class Gammaproteobacteria; order Burkholderiales; family Burkholderiaceae_C; genus Rhodoferax_B. Next base: position 6,353 of record CANFZJ010000081.1, on the reverse strand, counting down.
GCGACTGGGTGCTGGGCAGGCCCGAGCGCACCTTCGCGTGGAACTGGCCATAGTTGCCCTTGAACGCGCCGTGGGCCCACACCTTGAGCACCTGCTCGGTAAATGCGCCGTTGTGGTCGCCGTCCATCGAGGTCTGGTTGTCCTGGCAGCCTGAAATCAACACCACGGCGGCTTTGACCTTGCTGGACAGCGCCGTCAACCGGGTGCTGGCGGCCACATGGGCCAGGGCGGTATCGGGGTCGTTGGGCACACCGCCTGCCGCCTTGCGCACGTCGGCCTGCAGCTTGTCGTAAAAAACCCTGTGGTCGCGGTATACCCGCACCGCCACGGCGCTGGGCATGGCGCGTTCATGCGGCCCGGTGGGCATGGCTTTGGTGACCGAGCCACTGTGGCAGCTGTCCGACAGCACCAGGATGCGCACCCCGGTGGCGAACTGGCCCAACTCAAAATACAGCTCGTCGTCGATCAACTGCCCGTCAAACAGGCACCAGGTTTCGTCCTGCTTGTCGGGCTCGTCGCCATTGGTGTCCGGCACCTGGCCGCCGTGGCCCGAATAGCTCACAAAGAACAAGTCGCCCGCCACCAGCGCTTTGGCTGCAGCGCGCATGGCGGCCAGTACTTTGGCGCGCGTGCCTTGCTTGGTCAGCAGTACGGTGGATTGCATGCCTTTGGATTTGGCGATAGCCGCCATGTCGTTGGCGTCGAACTCACAGGCCGCCAGTGGCCCGGTCCAGCCCGCGTAAGCCGCCGCGCTGACGGCATTCAGGCCGATGTGCAATGACATTGCCTTGGGCGCTGCGACCGCGCCTGCTTTCTTGGTAGCCATGGTGTCCCCTTGTGTGTGGTGGAAAGCTATGGTCCGCCTGGCGGGCCTGCGCTGTCAACCTGCAGGGGCGCTGCGCATCCTCCATTGGGAGGATGAACCCGGCTCAGAGGCCGCCACCGCCCGCATGCTCGGCACGCTGGATCAGCTCAATCTTGTAACCATCGGGGTCGGTCACAAACGCAATCACGGTGCTACCGCCTTTGACGGGCCCGGCCTCGCGGGTGACGTTGCCACCGGCCGCCTTGATTTTGGCGCAGGCTGCGTAGGCGTCAGGCACGCCCAGGGCGATGTGGCCGTAAGCGGTGCCGATGTCGTAGCTGTCCACCCCGTGGTTGTAGGTCAGCTCCAGCTCGGCATGGTCCGGGTTGCTGCCGTAGCCGACAAAGGCCAGCGTGTAGTGGTATTCCGTGTTTTCAGACGTGCGCAGCAGCTGCATGCCCAGCACCTGGGTGTAGAAGTCGATAGAGCGTTGCAGGTTGCCGACGCGCAGCATGGTGTGAAGGAATCGCATGGTGGTTGAAGCGGGGAGTGTGGGGTGCTTGATTGTGCACGCAGGGCCTGCGTTTTAGAGTACCCAATATTTGAATGAAATAGGGTCTTTGCGCTTATTCTGCCTGCGCAAGTAGCTCATATTTTTGTAGCAGACAGGTCACTGGCCGATAAGTCGGCCTCCAGCGTGCGCCGCTCGTCAAATACAAAGCAGCTGCCCTGGTAGTGCGCGCCGTCGGTTTCTTCAAAGTACTTGAGGATGCCGCCTTCCAGCTGGTAGACGTGGCTTAAACCCACTTCGCGCATCAGGATGGCGGCTTTTTCGCAGCGGATACCGCCGGTACAGAAGCTGACCACGGCTTTACCTTCCAGCTCGGCCTTGTGCTCCAGCAGCGCGGCGGGGAACTGGCTGAATTTGTCGATACGCCAGTCCACCGCGCCGGTAAACGTGCCGTGGTCCACCTCGAAGGCGTTGCGGGTGTCCAGCGTGACCACCGGGCGGCCCGTGTCGTCCACACCCTGGTCCAGCCAGCGGCGCAGCGTGGCCGCGTCCACTGCAGGGGCTCTGCCTGCGGCCGGCTGGATGGCCGGGTGGTCCATGCGGATGATTTCGTTCTTTACCTTGACCAGCATCTTTTTGAACGGCTGGTTGGCGGACCAGCTTTCCTTGGGGGCGATGTCAGCAAAGCGCGGGTCCTGGTGTAGTTGGGCGACAAAGCCACGCACGGCGGCATCGGGCCCGGCCAGAAAGAGGTTGATCCCTTCGCCCGCCAGCAAGATGGTGCCTTTGAGCTCCAGCTCCAGTGCCCAGGCGTGCAGCGTGTCGCGCAGCGCAGGGGCATCGGGCAGGGGGACGAATTTATAAGCGGAAATGTTAAGGATGTTGTTCACCCGTCGATTTTAGGAGCCTGTACCCGTACCGTGACAGGCACCCGCTGCGCCACAATACATCGGTGAACCAAAAAGACCCTTTGTTTCTTGCCCATTCGCTGCACGGGCTGCTCCCCATCGCGGTACGGGTGCAAATAATTGCGGCCGTTTGCCACGGCGTAGCGCTGGTGCTGAGCCTGGTTTACCTCGGTCCTGTGTCGGTTTGGGCGTGGCTTCTGGTATTCGCTACGGCTGGAGCACCGGCTTTGGCATCTCTGGCCACCCAGTTTTGGCAGTTGCGTTTAACGGGGCTGCTCACCGTGCTGTCCATGGCTATCGGCATACCGATGCTGGTGGAGAGCTCCATGCAGTCGTCCATGTGGCTGTTGCCCATTGGTTTGTGCGTCACCTTGAGCAGCGCGGCGGTCTACCACAGCGTGGTGATGTACCTGCTGATGGCTAGCGCGGTGTGGGTTATTTTGTTGTACGTGCTGCTGCCTGCATTGGCTACGCAGATGGAGATCGCGCTGGCTTTGTTGGTCGTTGTAGGGGCCACGGGGGCTGGGGCCACCATCAGCATCATGTTTAGGGAGCTGCGCTGGAACAGCTTTATTTTGCAGCGTCAATTACACGCCATCGCCAACGTGGATTCTTTGACGGAGCTGCCCAATCGCAGGGCCTTTTTGTCCCGCCTGAACGCGCTGCCTGCGTTGCCTGCGGGAGACGATGGCGTGTACTTTTTGATGCTGGACGTAGACGATTTCAAAAAAATCAACGACCGGTATGGCCACGATGTAGGCGACAAGGCGCTGATTGCAGTGGCCCGGGCCCTGGAGCAAGCGGTCGCCGAACACAACTTGGGTCGCATGGGCGGTGAAGAGTTTGCGGTGGCCGCATTGTTGCCAGAAACCGAGGCGCACGCCCTGGCGCGCAATATTCTGACCGCCGTACACAGCTGTGTGCTGCAAGGCCAGCACCTGTCCATCAGTGTGGGCATGGCGCTGCGCAAGCCCGATGAAGCGATCAGCAGCCTGATGCGCCGGGCCGATTTGGCTTTGTACGAGGCCAAACTTGCCGGAAAAAACCAGTACGTATTGGCAGCCTAGACCTGTCTATGCTGCGGCGTTGCAGACGAGCGCGTAAATTTCGTTACATGCAAGGTATTGCCTACCTTTCGGTGTGGCCGCAGGTGCTGCTTTTGTACAGGGCCCGCCACCTAAAATGCGCCCATGTTTGTTCACCTCCGCCTCCACACAGAATTTTCCGTCGTTGACGGCACCAACCGCATCGACGAAGTCGTCAAAGCCGCCGCCAAAGACCAGCAGCCTGCGATGGCCATTACCGACCTGAGCAACCTGTTTGGCGCGCTCAAGTTTTACAAGGAAGGGCGGGGCAAGGGCGTCAAACCCATCATCGGGGCCGAGATTTTCATCGAAGGCCAAGGGCTCGACCTGGCCGCGCTGACCCGCATCGTCGTGCTGGTGCAAAACAAGCAGGGTTATCTGAACCTGTCCGAGCTGCTGGCCCGTGGCTTTACCCAAAACATTGTGAAAAACCAGGCTGTCATCAAGTTCGCCTGGCTGCAAGAGCTGGGGGAAGGCTTGATTTGCCTGTCCGGCGCGCAGGCCGGGCCGGTAGGCCAGGCGCTGGTGCAGGGCGATACGGCCCGTGCCGAGACCATGGCGTTGCAGCTGGCGGCGCTGTTTCCGCAGCGTTTTTACCTGGAGCTGCAGCGCGTGGGCCGCCCGGACGACGAAACCCAGGTGGTTGCAGCCGTGCAGCTGGCCGCTCGCCTGCAACTGCCGGTGGTGGCCACGCACCCGGTGCAGTTCACCGAACCCGACGACTACGAAGCCCATGAGGCCCGGGTGTGCATTGCCGATGGCGAGATTCTGGGCAACCAGCGCCGGGTGCGTCGCTTTACCCGCGAGCAGTATTTCAAGTCCAGCGCGCAGATGCAGGCGCTGTTTGCCGACATCCCCAGTGCCGTGGCCAATACGGTTGAAATCGCCCGCCGCTGCAACCTCACGCTGGTGTTGGGCAAGCCACAGCTGCCCGACTTCCCCACACCGCTGGTGGACGGCGTGCGCATGTCGCCCGAAGACTACTTCCGCTACGCATCGCACGAGGGCTTGAAAGAGCGCTTGCTGCATCTCTACCCCGATGAGGCCAAGCGCGAAGACGAGCGCCCGCGCTACGTGGAGCGGCTGGAGTTCGAGATCACCACCATCCTGAAGATGGGTTTTCCCGGTTACTTTTTGATCGTGGGCGACTTCATCAACTGGGCCAAGCTCAACGGCTGCCCGGTCGGGCCTGGCCGGGGCTCTGGTGCCGGCTCGCTAGTGGCCTACGCGCTGAAGATTACCGACCTGGACCCGCTGCAGTACAAGCTGCTGTTCGAGCGGTTTTTGAACCCCGAGCGGGTCTCCATGCCCGACTTTGACATTGACTTTTGCCAGGGCAACCGCGACCGGGTGATCGACTATGTCAAGGAAAAGTACGGCAAAAATGCCGTCAGCCAGATTGCCACCTTTGGCACCATGGCCGCGCGCGGCGTGGTGCGCGACGTGGGCCGGGTGCTGGACTTGAGCTACACCTTTTGCGACGGCATCAGCAAGCTCATCCCCAACAAGCCGGGCACCAACGTCACCCTGCAGCTGCCCCCTACCGACGGCAAAAAGAGCGACAAATACGTCTACGCCACCGAAGCCGAGCCGCTGCTGGCCGAGCGGGAAGAAAAGGAAGAAGACGTTAAAACCCTGCTGGAGATGGCGCGCAAGCTCGAAGGCATCACCCGCAACATCGGCATGCACGCCGGGGGCGTGTTGATTGCGCCTGGCAAGCTGACCGACTTTTGTCCGCTGTACCAGCAGCCTGGCAGCGACTCCGCCGTGAGCCAGTACGACAAGGACGACGTGGAGGCCATTGGCCTGGTGAAGTTCGACTTTTTGGGCCTAGCCACACTGACCATTCTGGAGATTGCCAAAGACTTCATCATCCTGCGCCACCCCGGCCAGGAGAAGTTTGCGTTTGAGAACATTGCGCTGGACGACAAGCCCACCTACAAACTGTTCTCCGACGGCAAGACCGAGGCCGTGTTCCAGTTTGAAAGTACCGGCATGCAACGCATGCTGAAAGACGCCAAACCGACCCGGCTGGAAGACCTGATCGCCCTGAACGCGCTGTACCGCCCCGGCCCGATGGACCTGATCCCCAGCTTCGTGGCGCGCAAGCATGGCCGCGAAGTGGTCGAATACCCGCACCCGCTGGTGGCCGAAATGCTGAGCGAGACCTACGGCATCATGGTCTACCAGGAGCAGGTGATGCAGACCGCGCAGATTCTGGGCGGCTACTCGCTGGGCGGCGCGGACATGCTGCGCCGCGCCATGGGTAAAAAGAAGGCCGAAGAAATGGCCGAGCACCGCCAAATCTTCCGCGACGGTGCCCTCAAGAACGACATCAATGAAGCCAAGGCCGACGAAATCTTCGACTTGATGGAGAAGTTCGCGGGCTACGGCTTCAACAAGTCGCACGCCGCCGCCTATTCGCTGCTGGCGTACCACACCGGCTGGCTCAAGGTGCACTACCGCGCCGAGTTCTTCTGCGCCAATATGACGGTGGAAATGGACGACACCGACAAGCTCAAGCTGCTGTACGAGGACGCGGTGAAGATGGGCCTGTCGTTTGAGGCCCCCAACGTCAACCTGGGCCGCTACCGCTTTGAGCCGGTGACCGACAAGCTCATCCGCTACGGCCTGGGTGCCGTCAAAGGCAGCGGCCAGCAGGCCATTGAAGCGATGGTGGCCGCGCGCGAGGCCGGTGGGCCGTTCAAAAGCCTGTTCGACTTCTGCGTGCGGGTGGACAAATCGAAGCTGAATAAACGCACGGTCGAGGCGCTGATCAAGGCCGGGGCCTTCGACAGCCTGGAGCCCAACCGCGCCGCGCTGATCGCCTCTATCGACCGCGCCTTTGCCTTTGCCGCCGCCACCCTGGCCAACGTGGACCAGGGCGGCCTGTTCGACATGGACGACAGCCACGGCTCCAGCACCCAAGAGCCCGGCCTGGTGGATACCCCCATGTGGGGCATCAAAGAGCGCCTGACGCTGGAGAAAACCGCTGTTGGTTTCTACCTGTCGGGCCATTTGTTCGACGAGGTGCGCAAAGAGGT
>CANFZJ010000080.1 GCA_947451445.1 Comamonadaceae bacterium | reverse complement strand
CCCCCACCACCTGCACTACACCGCGCTGCCGGACTGGACCCAGTCGCTGGGCATGGTGTTCTCGCTGATCCTGCTGGCCCCCAGCTGGGGCGGCATGATCAACGGCGTGATGACCTTGTCGGGCGCCTGGCACAAGCTGCGCGACGACCCGGTGCTGCGCTTTTTGATCGTCTCGCTGTCGTTCTACGGCATGAGCACGTTTGAAGGCCCGGTGATGGCCATCAAGACCGTCAACGCCCTCAGCCACTACACCGACTGGACCATCGGCCACGTGCATTCCGGCGCGTTGGGCTGGGTCGGCTTCGTATCCATGGGCTCGCTGTACTACCTGATTCCGCGCATGTTTGGCGGCAAGACGATGTACAGCACCAAAGCGATTGAGCTGCATTTCTGGGCCGCCACCGTGGGCGTGGTGCTGTACATCGCCGCGATGTGGATCGCCGGCGTGATGCAGGGCCTGATGTGGGGCGCGGTGAACACCGATGGCACGCTGACCTACACCTTTGTAGAAAGCGTCAAGGCTACCTACCCGTTCTATGTGGTGCGCGTGCTGGGCGGTCTGCTGTACCTGGGCGGCATGCTGGTGATGGCTTGGAACGTGTGGATGACGGCGATCTCCGGGCGCTCGGTACTGGTGCCCGTGCCTGCACCACAACTGGCCCACGCTTGAGGAAACCCGTATGTCTGACAACCGCAAACCTATCCCGTTTTTCTCGCACGAAAAGATCGAGACGAATAACTTTTTGATGGTGGTACTGATTCTGCTGGTGGTCGCCGTGGGCGGGCTGGTGGAGATCGTGCCGCTGTTCTTCCAGAAGTCCACCACCGAGCCCGTCAAAGGCTTGCAGCCCTACAACGCGTTGCAGCTGCTGGGGCGCGATGTGTACCTGCGTGAGGGCTGCTACGGCTGCCATTCGCAGATGATCCGCCCGTTCCGCGCCGAAACACTGCGCTACGGCCACTATTCGGTGGCGGGTGAGTTTGTCTACGACCACCCGTTCCAGTGGGGCAGCAAACGCACCGGGCCCGACCTGCAGCGCGTGGGCGGCAAGTACAGCGACGAATGGCACCGCATCCACCTGAACAACCCGCGCGACGTGGTGCCCGAGTCAAACATGCCTAGCTACGCCTGGCTGGAAAAGGCCCTGGTAGACCCCAGCGTGGTAGCGCCCCGCATGAAAGCCCTGCGCATGGTTGGCGTGCCCTATACCGACGCGCAAATCGCCGGGGGCGCTGCCGCCGTGCAAGGCAAAACCGAGCAGGACGCGCTGATTGCCTACCTGCAGGTGCTGGGCCGTGCCTTGACCGACCAACTGAATGCACAGGCTGCTGCACCGGCGACCCCGGTCAGCGCCCCTTGACCCTGAAAGAGCACCCCATGGACGTCACTACTTTGCGCATAGCCGCCACCGTCTGCAGCTTCATTACCTTCATCGGCATCATGGTGTGGGCGTTTTCCAGCCGCAACAAAGCCCCGTTTGATGAGGCGGCGCAGCTGCCCTTTTTGCAGGATTGAACGATGAGTGACTTCACCAGCAATTTTTGGTCGGTGTTTATCGCCGCCATCTCCGTCGTCAGCATTGCGGCCTGTCTGCTGTTGCTGTGGGTTACCGCCCGTAAAAAGGTGGCCTTTCAGGCCGACAACACTACCGGCCACGTGTGGGACGAAGACCTGCGCGAGATGAACAACCCGCTGCCGCTGTGGTGGGTGGGCCTGTTTATCCTGACCGTATTGTTTGGCGTGGGCTACCTAGTGGCCTACCCCGGCTTGGGCGACTATGCGGGTGAGCTGGGCTGGAGCCAGCAGGGTGCGTACGAGGCAGAAGTCGCCCAGGCCAACCAGGCGTTGGCTCCGCTGTACGCCGACTTTGCCGCCACGCCGCCTGAAAAGCTGGCGGGCAATGCCCAGGCGATGGCGGTGGGCGAACGGCTGTTTATGAACAACTGCGCCCAGTGCCACGGCTCGGATGCGCGCGGTAGCAAGGGTTTTCCGAACCTGGCCGACACCGACTGGCTGCACGGCGGCAGCACCGACACCATCAAAGAAACCGTGACCCACGGGCGCATCGGCCAGATGCCCCCCATGGCCGCAGCGGTGGGGTCGCCCGACGACGTGAAGAACGTGGCCAACTACGTACTCAGCCTGTCCGGCAGCCCACATGACTCGGTGCGGGCCGGGCTGGGCAAGTCTAAATTTGCCGTCTGCGCGGCCTGCCACGGTGTGGGCGGCAAGGGCAACCAGGCCCTGGGTGCCCCCAACCTGAGCGACGACATCTGGCTGCACGGCTGGGGCGAGGCGGCCATCATCGCGATGGTCAACAACGGCAAGACCAACCAGATGCCCGCCCAGGCTGGCAAGCTGACCGAGGCGCAAATCCACGTGCTGACGGCCTATGTTTGGGGCTTGTCCAACAAGCCTGTGAAATAAATGGCCACTGCTGCGCGCAAAACCATCCCCATCGCCGTGGCCGACGATGGGCTGGTGCCGCTGTACGCCGCCCAGCAGAAGATTTACCCGCGTTCGGTGCAAGGCCTGTTTGCGCGCTGGCGCTGGGCCATGGTGGTTTTGACGCAGTTGTTCTTCTACGGCATGCCGTGGGTGCAATGGGGCCAGCGCCAGGCCATGCTGTTTGACCTGGAGGCGCGCCGCTTCTACATCTTCAACCTGGTGCTGTATCCGCAGGACTTTATCTACCTCACCGGCTTGCTGGTGGTGTCTGCCCTGTCGCTGTTTTTGTTCACCGCCGTGGCCGGGCGCCTCTGGTGCGGTTTTGCCTGCCCGCAGACGGTGTACAGCGAAATCTTCATGTGGATAGAGCGCCATATCGAAGGTGACCGCACGGCCCGCATGCGGCTGGACGGTGGGGGCTTTTCGGCTGAAAAGCTGTTGAAAAAAGCCGCCAAACACACTGTCTGGATCGCCCTGGCGCTGTTCACCGGCTTCAGCTTCGTGGCTTACTTCACCCCAGCCCGCGAGTTGCTGCACGACCTGCTGCACAGCGAAATCAGCGCCTGGAACCTGTTCTGGGTGCTGTTCTACGGCTTTGCCACCTATGGCAACGCGGGTTTCATGCGCGAGCAGGTGTGCAAATACATGTGCCCCTATGCCCGCTTCCAAAGCGCCATGTTCGACAAGGACACGCTGATCGTCAGCTACGACGCAGGCCGAGGCGAGCCGCGCGGGGCACGCTCCCGCAAGGCGGACCCGGCCGCGCTGAACCTGGGTGCGTGCGTGGACTGCACCCTGTGCGTGCAAGTCTGCCCCACCGGCATCGACATCCGCCAGGGCCTGCAGTACGAATGCATAGGCTGCGCCGCCTGCGTCGATGTGTGCGATGGCGTGATGGACAAAATGGGCTACGCCCGCGGCCTGGTGCGCTTTGCCACCCAAAACGGCATTGCCAACCACTGGAGCCCGGCGCAGATGCTGCGCCGTGTGTTCCGGCCCCGGGTGCTGGTCTACACCCTGGTGCTGTGGGCGCTGATCATCGGCCTGCTGGTCAGCCTAGCCTTGCGCACCCCGCTGAAGGTGGACGTGGTGCGTGACCGCGCCGCCCTGTCGCGCATCGTGGCCGGGGGCCAGCTGGAAAACATCTACCGCCTGCAGCTGATGAACGCCACCGAGTCGCCCCAGCGCTACCGCATTGCCGCCCACGGGTTGGATGGCTTGGCCATGGCCTCAGACGAGTGGGTCGAGGTAGACGCTGTGCAGTCCCGCTGGGTTGTGGTGCGTTTGCACATCCCCTACGGCTCGGCCCCGCCCGGCCCGCACCCGATGGCGTTTGACATCCAAAGCGCCGACGGCGTGACCCGGGTGACGGAAAAGTCCACTTTCATCGTTCCACGTTAAGGAGAAACCTGTGAGCAACCCATCCCAACCCTGGTGGAAGTTCGGCCACGTCTGGCTGGTGATCTCTGGCCCGCTCATCGTGGTGGTGGCCGCACTGGTAACCGCCTGGATCGCGGTGACCAAGCAAGACCCGGTGCTGGCGCAAGACTATTACCGCCAAGGCTTGGAGATCAACAAAACCCTGGCCGCGCAGGGCTCGCTGGCCCCCGCCATGCAGGCACGTAACCATGCGGCATCGCCAGCGGGGTCGGTACGGGTGAAGTAGGGTTAGCTGCAGACCTGCGGATTCACGATGCGCTTGAGCGCCTCGGTATCCAGAATGCGGATGTGCCGCTGCTTGACTTCCACAATGCCGTCTTCGGCAAATTTGGAGAAGGTGCGGCTCACCGTTTCCAGCTTCAGGCCCAGGTAGCTGCCGATTTCTTCGCGGGTCATGCGCAGCACCAGCTCCAGCTGCGAAAAGCCGCGTGCGTGCAGGCGCTGCACCAGGTTCAGCAAAAAGGCGGCCAGCCGCTCTTCGGCCCGCATGCTGCCCAGCAGCAGCATCACACCGTGTTCGCGCACGATCTCGCGGCTCATGATCTTGTGTACATGGCGCTGCAGGGCGTTGACTTCGCGTGACAGTTCTTCGATGCGCTCAAACGGCATTTCGCAGACCTCGGCATCTTCCAGTGCCACCGCGTCGCAGGTGTGCTGGTCGTTGACGATGCCATCTAGGCCGATGATCTCGCCCGCCATTTGGAACCCGGTGACCTGGTCACGCCCGTCTTCGGTGGTGATGGCGGTTTTGAAAAAACCGGTGCGGATGGCGTATAGCGCGGTAAACCGTTCGCCGTTGTGGAACAGCGTGTCGCCGCGTTTGAGCTTGCGCCGTGTGGCGACCAGGCTGTCGATGCGCTCCAGTTCATCGTCGTTCAACCCCAGGGGCATGCACAGCTCGCGCAGATTGCAGTTTGAGCAGGCAACTTTGATAGAGGCGAGTGACATGCGTGCAGTATGGACTTTTTGTAAAACAGTATTGTCCACAGATGCATTTGCAAGGGAGTTGATCCATATCAAGCAAGCGGCGGACTGTTCGCGGCACATTGTGCCCTATGCAATCCGAGACGACCCGTATCCCCAGTGCGCCCCGCGTGCTGCCCGACTTTCTGCGCCGTTTTGACGTGCCCGGGCCGCGCTACACCTCTTACCCCACCGCCGACCGTTTTGTCGAAGCCTTTGGCAGTGACGACTATGCCCGTGCCCTGCGGCTGCGCCGTGACGCCCCGACGGGCCTACCGCTGTCGGTGTACGTGCACATTCCGTTCTGCGCGTCGCTGTGCTACTACTGTGCCTGCAACAAGATCATCACCAAGCGCTTTGAGCGCGCCGCCACCTACCTGCAGTACCTGGAGCGCGAAATGGCGCTGCATGCGGCCCAGCTGGGCACCGGCCGGGTGGTCAGCCAGCTGCACTTGGGCGGGGGCAGCCCCACTTTCTTCAGCGACGACGAGCTGGCCCAGCTGCTGGCCTTGCTGGGCCGCTACTTTACGTTGGCCCCGGGCGGGGAATATGCCATCGAGGTCGATCCGCGCACCGTGGACCCGGCCCGGCTGGCCGCGCTGGCGGCCATGGGTTTCAACCGCCTGAGTTTTGGCGTGCAGGACTTTGACCCCGAGGTCCAAAAAGCCGTGCACCGGGTGCAGCCTGCGCAACAGGTGTTCGACCTGGTGGAGGCTGCGCGCGGGCTGGGCTTTGGGTCCATCAACACCGACCTGATCTACGGTCTGCCGCGCCAGACGCCGGTGTCGTTCGCCCGCACGCTGGAGCAGGTGGTGCAGCTGCGCCCGGACCGCATTGCGCTGTATGCCTATGCCCATTTGCCGCAGCGCTTCAAACCGCAGCGGCGGATTGTCAGCGCCGAGCTGCCGGTGGCGGCAGACAAACTGTCCATGCTGTCGCAGGCGCTGGACGTGCTGCTGGGGGCCGGCTATGTGTATGTGGGCATGGACCATTTCGCCCTGCCCAACGACGCGCTGGCCGTGGCCAAGCGGCAAGGGCGGCTGCACCGCAACTTCCAGGGCTACAGCACCCAGCCCGACTGCGACCTGATCGGCCTGGGCGTGTCAGCTATCGGCCGTATCGGCGCTACTTACAGCCAGAACGCCAAAACCATAGACGAATACTGCGACCGGATCGACCAGGGCCAGTTGCCCGTGGTGCGCGGCCTGGCGCTGACCCGTGACGACCTGGTGCGCCGCGCCACCATCATGGCCCTGATGTGCCAGGGCGAGGTGCAGTTTGAATCCATCGAACTGGCGTACCTGGTGGACTTCAAGGCTACGTTCGCCACCGAACTGGCCGCCCTGCAGCCGCTGGTGGACGCGGGCTTGGTGGCGCTGGATGGCAGCAGCATCCGGGTCACCGCCAGCGGCTGGTTCTTTGTACGTGCCGTCGCCATGGTGTTTGACCGCTACCTGCAGGCCGACCAGAACCGGGCCCGTTTCTCACGGATTATTTGAGACATGGCACGCCATTCCTTCCCGTCATTCCCGCGTAGGCGGGGTTGACGGAGACCCAATGCACACCGGCCTGCTCTGGACCGCCTTGCTGATGGGCCTGGCGGGCGGCCCGCACTGCGCGGGCATGTGCGGCGTGGCTTGCGCCGGGGTGGTGCGCGTGGCCGGGGCGCGCTGGGGCGCGTGGCAGCTGCAGGCCGGGCGCCTGGCGGGCTACACCCTGGCCGGGGCGCTGGCGGCAGCAGCGGTGCAAAACCTGGCCTGGCTGACCGCGCAATCGGCAGCGCTGCGCCCGGTGTGGACGCTGTTCCACGGGGCGGTGCTGGTCTGGGGGCTGGTGCTGCTGGTGCTGGCCCGGCAGCCGCTGTGGGTCGATGGCATGGGCCGCCAAGTGTGGGCCGTGCTGCGCCCCAAGCTGGCCGGGCGCTCGTGGGTATTCGCAGCCGGTGCGGCCTGGGCGCTGATGCCCTGCGGCCTGCTGTATTCGGCGCTGCTGGTCGCGTCCCTCAGCGGTGGCCTGCTGGACGGCGCGCTGGCCATGGCCTTGTTTGCTTTGGGTAGCAGCATCGGCCTGCTAGCCGGACCCTGGCTGTGGCTGCGCTGGCAGGCCTGGCGTAACCCGGCCCGCAAAGACGGCGGCCTGCGGGTTGCCGGGGCGTCGCTGGCCGCCGTGGCCGCCTGGGCACTGCTGCACGGCATGGATCCGCGGGTGCTGGCGCTGTGCCGCAGCATCCTAGAATGACCGGATGCCTACCCCCTCCCGCTTTTGGGCCGACCTGACGACCCGCCATTTCGCGCAGCTTGACCCCGCCCGCACCGTGGCTGTACTGCCCGTGGCCGCTATCGAGCAACATGGCCCGCACCTGCCGCTGAGTGTGGACACTACCCTGGTCGATGGCGTGGTCCAGGCCGCGCTGCCACACCTGGCGGCCGACGCGTCGGTGCTGTTCCTGCCCACCCAGCAGGTCGGCTTCAGCCCCGAGCACATCCGCTTCCCCGGCACGCTCACCCTGTCGTCCGAAACCTTGGTGCGCGTCTGGACCGAGCTCGGTGCCTGTGTGGCGCGCAGCGGTGTCAAAAAGCTGCTGCTGTTCAATTCGCACGGCGGCCAGGTCAGCCTGATGGACATCGTGGCCCGCACCCTGCGTACCGAGCACGATTTGCTGGTTTACAGCGCCAACTGGTTCAGCCTGCCGCTGGGCGAGGCCTTGGACCCGTTCAGTGCCGAAGAACACCGCTTTGGCATCCACGCGGGCGATGTGGAAACCTCGATGATGCTGGCCCTGCGCCCGCAGACGGTGGACATGGCCCAGGCGCGCCACTTTCACTCTACCTCGCAAGACCGGGCCGCCCAGTACCCCATCCTGGGCAATGGCAAAAGCGCCAAGTTCGGCTGGCAGATGCAGGACTACAACCCCGCAGGTGCTGCCGGTAACGCCGCTGCCGCCACGGCAGACAAGGGCCAGGCGCTGGTCGATGCGGCCGGGCTGCAGCTGGCGCGGCTGCTGGGGGAACTGGCGGATTTGCCGCTGGCTACGCTGGTGGATGGGCCAAGTTTTTAAGGTCTTTTAGCCTGCTAGCGCAATTGGAGTGGGCGCTGATAGCTATTAATTAAATAGCAACGCGGTACGGCCTCAGAGCCGTAGCACCCGGCGCCCGGTGAGCGTGCGCAGCAGGCTGCGGTTCACGTCTTCCAGCGCCATGCCGTGCTGGTGGCATAGCTTGCGGATGTGGGCGCTGTTGTCGGATTCCAGGGCGCTGGCCACTTGCAGCAGGGGCGCGTAGGGGCCGCTGCTGCGCAGGGTGGCGTTGAAGATGCGGCTGCTCAGGGGCACGCGGTGCAGGGCCGTGCCCAGGGGCTCGCCCATCAGCACGTCGATCTGCGAAAACAGGCCGCAGAGATAGATTTCGCGGGCCAGTTCGTGCTCGACCCCGGTGTCCAGCAGGTGCTCCATCAACCGGGCGCGCAGCACCATGGCGGCTTTGACCGGGGCCAGGTTGGGGTCGCGGCTGGCCTGGGGCAGTTGCTCGGTGAGCCAGCGCTTGAGCGGGCTGGTGCCCAGCATCATCAGGCCGTGGCGCAGTGATTCGATGTCTTTGCGCAGGCCCACGGCGGCAGAGTTGGCGTAGGCCAGAAAGCGGAAGGTCAGGATGGGCTCCTCGGCCAGCAGGGCTTCGATGTTTTCGACCGACATGTCGTTGTCGATGGCCTGCACCAGCGCCACTACGGCATGGTGGTCGGGGGCTATGGCCTGGTGCTGCAGGGCGTGCAGGATGTCCTCAAAAGGCCAGTCCAGCAGGGCGGGTGTGCCTTGCTGGTCCAGGCAGTGCTCCATCAGCAGGCGGCTGGCAATACCTTCGTACAGGTAATTCAGCTGTACCGGGCTGGGGGCTAGCGGCGTGAGCCCGGCGCGTTGGCGGGCGGCGGCTTGCAGGGCCACCAGTGCCTGTTGGGGTGACAGGCGCAGCAGGCGGGTGACAAAGCAGCGCGCCAGCTCCGGGCCGGGGGCTTGGTCGGCGTCGCCCCGCCAGATGAGGCGCATGCCACGCTGGTGGGCGCGCTGCACGCGCTCGGCCATGCCGGGGATGCCCAACCAGTCGTTGCGGACCTCGGTCCAATGCGCGCTGGTGGGGGCGTGTTCCAGCAGGTCGCGCAGCAACTGGGGGGACTTGGGCGAGAGCAGGAACGGCGGGGTGTCGCTGTCGCCCAGTTCGTCCAGCAGCGTGACCAGGTGCGCCACGTCCACCGGGTGCGCATGCCCGGCTTCGATAAATAGCTGCACCGCCGCTAGCGTGCGGCTACGGTTCCACAGCGGCCGGTAGCCCAGTGTGACATTGCCAAGAACGGTTTGAGCCATGTTTTGACGAGCGGTTTATTGCATGGAGTGCACGAAATTGGACCACGGGAAGTGGTTGAGCGCCAGACCCTCTCAGCACTGGGCTGTCCACGCCCAACGCGAGAACGGCCCCATACCAGGATGCCGCAGAACCGGCTTTGCCGGGCTGCCAGCATCGCCCCCTGCAAGGGGGTTGGCGTAGCGACACGCAGTGCGCGCAGACTGGGGGTGGGCCAACCCTTCAGCCAATATAGTTGAAGAGGGTGAGTTTTTGAATAGAGGCATACGACTGCAGCGCGGCCTGGTAGGCGGTTTGCTGGTTCTTCTGGTCGGCAATGGCGGCGATCATGTCGATGTCTTCGGCGTTGGAGCGGTCGGACTCGTTCTGGATGGTGTTTTTCGACTGGGTGTCGGTGATGCGGTCGGCCCGGGTCAGCAGGTCGCCCGCCTTGCCCCGGCTGGCACCGATCTTTTCCAGGCTGGTGTCGATCTGCGCCAACGAGATCGCCTGTTCCTGGTTGAAATTGGCGTCGGTGCTGGTGGCGCCGGTGGTGGTCGAGCCCACGGCGTACATGCTGTTGATGGCGCGGTCCAGCACGCCAAAGATGCTGGGGCGGTCGCTGGCCAGGTTGGCGTTGGTGTCCAGCGTGTCGCCGTTGGCGGGGGTGCCGCGCACCACCATCGAGATGCCGCCCATGGTGATGGACTGGCCGGGGGTGTAGGTCAGGCTGCTGCTGACCACGCTGGTGGTGTTGTTGGTCAGGGTGTAGGTGGTGGCGCCGGTGGCGGGCGGGACGGGCACGCTGAAGGTCACGGTGTAGTCCGTGCCCTGGGTGGCGGCCAGCGATGCGTCGTTGACCACGCCGATGTCGGTAAAGGCTTTGCCGGTGTTGGCGGCGCCCAGGCTGGTCTTG
>CANFZJ010000079.1 GCA_947451445.1 Comamonadaceae bacterium | reverse complement strand
GGCGACCGGGGCTGGCTGGGCAGTGACGGCAATCTGCACTTTCTGGGCCGCCTGGACCGGCAGGTCAAACTGCGCGGCTACCGCATCGAGCTGGGCGAGATCGAGTCCGGCCTGTCCGCCATCGAAGGCGTGCTGCAGGTCGCCGCCAAGCTGATCGAACGCGACGGCAAGCCGCAAATCCACGCCTGGGTGGCCGCGCCCGGCAACCCCTCGGTCGAGAGCCTGCAAGCCGTGCTGCGCGCCCGCCTGCCCGACTACATGGTGCCCAGCGGCATCAGCGTGCTGCCCAGCCTGCCCGCCAGCGCGGCGGGCAAGACCGACTACGACGCCTTGCCCGACCCCTCCAAAGCGCACGCCATCCGTCTCACGCGGCCACCGGGCCGCAAGTACGAACCCGAGCTGTTGAAAATTTGGGAGCAGGTGCTGGAGCACCGCCCGGTAGGCGTGCAAGACAACTTTTTTGACATGGGCGGCGACTCGCTGGCGGCGGTGTCCATGCTGACCTCCATTGAAAAGCTGGTCGGTCGCAAGGTACCCATGTACCTCATCACCGAACACCCCACCATCGAAACCCTGGCGTTGGCCCTGCTGGCCAAGACCAAAGGCCCCAACGTGATGATCAGCCTGGGTAGCGACACGGGCCGGGTGCCTTTGTACATTGCCGCGTCTGGCCACGGCGACCTGCTGCGCTTTCAAAATCTGGCCCGCTCCCTGGGCGGCACCTGCGACCTGTACATGCTGCAGCCACCGTTTGGCGACCCAGTGGCCAGCATCGACGAACTGGCCCATCTGTACGCAGGCTGCATCCAGGCACACCGGGGCCGCCCTGGTTTTCTGGCCGGGTTCTCGGTGGGCGGCATTGCCGCCCTGGAGGCCGCCCGTATGCTGCGCGAGCGCAAGGTACCGCTGCGCGGGCTGTTTTTGATCGACACCACCTACCCCGCGTCGCGCCTGGGCGGCACCGGGTTCTGGCGTTTTTGCAGCTGGCTGGTGCGGCATTTGCACGTGCAGGACCTGAGCCTGAACGGCCGCCGCATGGGCGCGATGTTCAACGACCCCGGCCTGGTCAGCCAGGTGATGGCCCTCAAAGGCTACCGCCCGGCCGGTTTTGAGGGGCCAACCCTGCTGGTCAAGTCCAACGGCCTGACCCGCTGGTGGAACTGGCTGTTTGGCCCTTGGCGCAAAGTGATGCCCGAGCACCTGTACGAGCGCAACATCCCCGGTCTGCATGGTTCTATTTTTGAACCCGGCAACGTGGGGGATTTGGCCAAGGTGCTGGCCGAAAGCATGGACAAAGCCGCGTGAATAGGGCTTTGCGTTGGCGTGTAATCGGTCTGGCGCTGGCCGTGGCTGCGCTGGTGGCGCTGGCCGTGGCCTGGAGCGCATCCCCCCTGCGTGCCTGGCTGGATGCGGACCGCATCGTGGCCGCGCTGCAGGGTGTGGGCCAGTCCTTTGGCCCGGTGGCGGCGGTGGCCGGGTTTGCGCTGGCCAGCACCCTGGCCGTGCCGCTGGGCTTTTTGACCGTGGTAACGCTGGTGGCCTTTGGCCCCTGGGCCGGCACTGGCTGCACCCTGGTGGGCGGCCTGCTGGGCGCGGCAGCCAGTTACGGCCTGGGCCGCTTGCTGGGCCGCGAGGTGCTGCAGCAGGTCGGCGGCGCGCGGGTCAACCAGATCAGCAACCGCCTGGGGCAACGGGGTCTGCTGGCCGTGCTGTTTGTGCGCATCGTGCCCATCGCCCCGTTCGCCATCGTCAACATGGTGGCCGGAGCTTCGCACATCCGCCTGCGCGACATGCTGCTGGGCACCGCCATCGGCATGCTGCCCGGCACGCTGGTGATGGCCTTCTTCATCGACCAGATCATCGCCGCACTGCGCCAACCCGGGCCGCTGACCATGGCTATCGGGGTGCTGGTGCTAGGGCTGATGGTGGCGGGGGGCTGGGCCATGCGGCGGTGGCTGGGGCGGACTTAGCCCTCCACCCCCTCCACCAAAAACTGCACCCGCCGCTGCCCCTGCCACTCGTTCACATCCAGCCGAAACGCCAGCGTGACGCGGGCGGGCAGGCTTTCCGTGTGGCCGAACCAGATGCCGTCTACCGGCTGGCCCTGGTGTTTCAGCTTCAATGACAGGTGCTTTTCGCCCACCAGCCGCTGTGACAGCACCTCCACCTCTTCGCTGAAGGTGGGCGGTGCGAAGCCTTGGCCCCACACCTCTTTGTGTAGCACATCGACCAGTTCGGCGCGGCGGTATTCGGGGGCCAGGGGGCCGTCGGTTTCCAGTCGGCGGGTGAGCGTGGCGGCGTCCAGCCACTCCAGCGCGACCTGCTGCAGGCCCTGCTCGAATTCGGCGATGCGGTCCTCGTGTACCGTGCAGCCCGCCGCCATGGCGTGGCCGCCGA
Source organism: Comamonadaceae bacterium (assembly GCA_947451445.1). Lineage (GTDB taxonomy): Bacteria > Pseudomonadota > Gammaproteobacteria > Burkholderiales > Burkholderiaceae_C > Rhodoferax_B. Next base: position 7,721 of record CANFZJ010000079.1, on the reverse strand, counting down.
AGCGCAGCAGCACGCCGGGGTGGCGTTTGGCCACCAAATCCAGCGCGTCGCGCAGGTGAAAGCCGGGGATGGAGCGGCCTGAGCCTTTCAGCTCGTGCTCTTTGCCCGCTGCCTTGCTGGCGGCGAAGACGAAGGTGGGGCGGTGCAGCTTGTCTTTCAGGCGGCTGGCAACGATGCCGACCACGCCTTCGTGGAAGTCGGGGTCGAACACGCAGATGGCGGGTGGCGGCTCTTCCGATGCGTCAAACAGCGACTCGGCGATCAGCATGGCCTGGTCGCGCATGCCGCCTTCGATCTCGCGGCGTTCGCGGTTGATTGTGTCCAGGGTGGTGGCCAGTTCGGTGGCGCGGGCTGGGTCGTCGGTCAGCAGGCACTCTATCCCCAGCGTCATGTCGGCCAGGCGGCCTGCGGCGTTGATGCGCGGGCCCGGGGCAAAGCCGAAGTCGAAGGTGGTCGCCACTTTGGCCTGGCGGCCTGCTGCTATAAATAACGCAGCTAGTCCCGCAGGCTGTGCCTGCGCGCGCAGCCGTTTTAACCCCTGGGCGACGAGGCGGCGGTTGTTGGCGTCCAGCTTGACCACGTCGGCCACCGTGCCCAGGGCGACCAGGGTCAGCAGCGGGTCTAGCTTCGGTTGATTGTCAGAGCTAAAGATGCCGCGTTGGCGCAATTCGGCCCGCAACGCCAGCAGCACGTAGAACATCACGCCCACCCCGGCGATGGATTTGCTCTCGAAGGTGCAGTCGGGCTGGTTGGGGTTGACCAGCACGTCGGCATCGGGCAGCACAATCTGGCCGTCTTTCAGCGCGGGCAGGTGGTGGTCGGTGACCAGGACTTGCAGGCCCAGCGCCCGGGCCTCGGCCACGCCCTCCAGGCTGGCGATGCCGTTGTCCACGGTGATCAGCATGTCGGCCCCGCTGTCTTTCACGCGGCGGGCGATGGGCGGGGTCAGGCCGTAGCCGTCCACCACCCGGTCGGGCACGAGGTAGCTGACGTGCTTGGCCCCCAGCAGGCGCAGGCCGCGCACGCCGACGGCGCAGGCGGTGGCCCCGTCGCAGTCGTAGTCGGCCACGATGCAGAGCTTTTTGTCGGCGGCCATCGCGTCGGCCAGCAGCACGGCGGCGGCTTGGGTGCCGCGCATGCTGGCGGGCGGCAGCAGGCGGCCCAGGCCGTCGTCCAGCGCGTCCTTGTTGGCGACACCCCGGGCGGCGAACAGGCGGGCCAGCAACGGGTGCACGCCGGCTTGCTCCAGCGCCCAGACGGCGCGGGGGGGAATCTCGCGTGCTGTAATTTTCATAGCTGCTCCAGCACAGCGGATATGCGCTGGCGGCCTAAAAGGCTTGTCATTTTCTGCCACAGGCTGCGCGGTGCGGCGTGGAAGCTTTGGGCGCTGCGTGCGCCGCACAGGGTCAGTTGTACGGGTTGGCCTTGGTCCAGCGCGGCCAGCAGGGCGGCGCAGTCGGTGGCGTCGATGTGCTGCCAGGCGCTGGCCCAGGTGGTCCAGTCTTCTTGTTGGGCGGCGTGCAGCAGCGCCAGTGGCTGGGTGGGGGCTGGCACGGCTGGGGGCAGGGCGGCCAAGACCCCGCTGCCGCTGACCCAGAACGAGTTGACCGGCAGCAGCCCGCGCTCGGCCCGGGCGTCGTTCACCGGGTGGGTGTAGAGCAGCATCTGCATCTCGCTTTGCAGCCGCCGCAGCGGCCCGCCCTGGGCGGTGGGGGGCATCCATTCGTCTACGTTGTGGCCCAGCACGCGGTCGATGGAGGCGGTGGGCAGCTTGCGAAACATCTCGCCCCGCGCCAGCCAGCGGGTGGGCTCGGCGTAGTGCAGGTGGATGCCGTCTTCTTCAAAAAACGGCTGCATGGCGGCCAGAATGCGGCGCGACTCGGCCTCGTCCAGCCCCAGCGCGGCGGGCGGGGCCATCACGATGTGGTCGGCCTGCACCTGCCAGTGGCAGGGGGTGATGGTGGCCCAGGCGTCGGTTTTGGCGGCGGAACCGGCTTGCCACGCGGCCCAGGGAATGTGGCCATCTCCGCTGGGCAGGCCGTAGTGGCGGGCCAGGGCGCGTTCAAACGGGGGCGACAGGCTGTCTTCGGGACCGGTGTCGGGGGCGCTGGGGGACAGGCGGTTCAGCAGGCGCTCCAGCTGGGGCAGGCGCAGGTTGGGGAGGGTGGTGCGGCAGCCGGGGGCGTGGCTGGCGGCGGCGGGGATCAACAGGTGAAGGGACATGGGGCTATTGTCCGGGATGGCCGCTTTGCTATGTAAAACGTAGCTGCTTGTGCAGGTGGAATGTGCGCTACAGCTATTTTTTGCTAAAAATTGAATCCAAAGCACTGCGGGCTGCGTACCTATCCACAACCATGCACCACCCACAGGAAGACCCGATGAAAACCCGATTTGCCGCGCTGGCCCTGGCCGTTGCCAGTTTCTGCGCCCCTCTGGCCCATGCCGATGCGGCCCCCGCCAAGCCCGCGCTGTACCACGCCCTGGGCGAAATGCCGGGCCTGGTGCGCCTGGTGGACGACTTCATGCCGCGCCTGGTGGCCGACCCGCGCACCGGGCCGTTCTTCCAGCCCGCCAACCAGCCGCACATCAAAGCGCAGCTGGTCGATCAGTTCTGCATGGTCAGCGGCGGGCCGTGCACCTACCAAGGGGTGGACATGGCGAACGCCCATGCCAACCTGGACATCCGCAAGTCCGACTTCCACGCGCTGGTGGAGCTGCTGCAGCAGGCGATGGATGCGCAGGGCATACCGTTTGGCGCGCAAAACCAGCTGCTGGCCCGGCTGGCCCCGATGCACCGCGACGTCATCACCCTCAAGTAGGCCGCCATGCAGTCGTTGATGTTTGTGCTGGCCGCTACGGTCCTGGCCCTGGTGGGCCGCGCCCAGGCCGCCAGTTTGCTGGTCACCGTGGTGGACAAAGACGGCAAACCCGCGCCGGATGCGGTGGTCGTCGTGCTGCCCGCCGCCAAGGGCCAGGCGCTGCACCCGCCGCCCCTGCAGGCCGTGGTGAACCAGGAAAAAATGCGCTTCACGCCTGCCGTGACCGTGGTGTCGCCCGGTGCGCGCATCCGGTTTTTAAACAACGACCCCTGGGACCACCACGTGATGGTGTCGCCTCTGGGGGCATCTGCGCTGGTGGCGGCCCCGTCGGCCGACAGCTTTTCGGTGCGGCTGGAGGGCAAGTCGGACGGCAAACCGGCCCACTTTGCCGATGTCACGCTGGACAAGCCCGGCGTTACCGGCACGGCCTTGCTGGGCTGCCTGTTGCACGGCTCCATGAGCGGCCATATTTTTGTCACCGAGTCGCCCTGGACGGTCAAAACCGACGCCCAAGGCCAGGCCCTGCTGGACGACCTGCCTGACGGAGCCGCCACCGTCAAGGTCTGGCACGCCTACCAGCTGGTGGCGCTGCCCGAGCAAAAAGTCAGCCTGGGTACCGCGCCCACCCGCGTGACTGTGCCGCTGAACATCGTGCCGCCCCGGCGCCGGGGTTGAGCCGACGGTTACACTCCGCGCTAGTCAACAGGTGTCCTCTCGCCCCCAGGCGCAGCGGATTAAACGGGAAGTCGGTGCAATACCGACGCTGCCCCCGCAACGGTAAGTGGGTCAAAGCCAGGTCATCCGCCACTGTGCACGCACTGCACGGGAAGGCGATCTGGCAGGAGAGAAAGCCTTTCCCCCCACCAGCCCGGAGACCGGCCTGTTCACCAAAACTGACCTTGCGGTGGGCGAGGGCATCAGCAGGCCCGCTGTGGCCTGTTGATTCCTTTTTTCCCCAGGTCTCCGACCAATCTAGCCACGCGGCGGGCGTGTAGGGGAAACTCATTTACTATCAAATTAATAGCTACTCACGCAGATGGAATATGCGCTGGAGGCCTATTTAATGCCTAAAGTGTGCGACGCCCTGCTGGTCGCCGCCCCGGCCTCCGGCCAGGGCAAAACCACCGTCACCGCCGCCCTGGCCGCCTGGCACGTCAGCCAGGGCCGCCGGGTGCGGGTGTTCAAGGCCGGGCCCGACTTTCTGGACCCGATGGTGCTGGAGCGCGCCAGCGGCCACCCCGTCTACCAGCTGGACCTGTGGATGGGCGGCGAGGCGCACTGCCGGGCACTGCTGCACGCGGCGGCGGCCGAGGCGGACGTGGTCCTGGTGGAAGGCGTGATGGGCTTGTTTGACGGCACGCCCAGCAGCGCCGACCTGGCCCAGACCCTGGGCCTGCCGGTGCTGGCGGTGATAGACGGCGCGGCCATGGCGCAAACCTTTGGCGCGCTGGCCCACGGCCTGTCCAGCTACCGGCCCGGCCTGCAGTTTGCCGGGGTGCTGGCGAATCGCGTCGGCAGTGCCAGCCACGCCCAGATGTTGCAGGACAGCCTGCCCGCCCACCTGCGCTGGTTTGGTGCCCTGCCGCGCTCGGCCGACTACACCCTGCCCGAGCGCCACCTGGGCCTGGTGCAGGCCAGCGAGGTGGAGGCGCTGGACGAACGCATCGCCCGCGCCGCCCAGGCCATCGGCCCCATCGTCGAGGGCATGGCCAGCCCCGTCACCTTCCAGCCCGTCGCCCAGGACGCCATCCCGCCGCTGCTGGCCGGGGTGCGTATCGCCGTGGCGCGCGATGCCGCTTTTTCCTTCCTGTACGCCGCCAACCTGGACACCCTGCGTGCCCTGGGGGCCGAGTTGTGCTTCTTCTCCCCCCTGGCCGACGCTGCGCTGCCCGACGCGCACAGCCTGTACCTGCCCGGCGGCTACCCCGAGCTGCATTTGCAGACGCTGCACGCCAACCAGGCCATGCGCGACGCCATCCACGCCCACCACGCACAAGGCAAGCCCATCGTCGCAGAATGCGGCGGCATGCTGGCCCTGCTGGACAGCCTGGCCGCGCACGATGGCGTGCCCGTGCCGCTGTGGGGCCTGCTGCAAGGCACGGCGGCGCTGCAAAAGCGTTTCGTCAACATGGGCATGCACGGCGTGCAGCTGCCTGAAGGGACACTGCGCGGCCACAGCTTTCACCATGCGCGCATGGACAGTGGCATGGCCGCAATGGCCCACACCGAACCGCAGCGCAAAAACGGCCACGGCGAACCGGTGTACCGCGCCGGGCGGCTGCATGCCTCGTTTCTGCACCTGTACTTTGCGTCCAACCCCCAAGCCGTGGCGCAGCTGTTTGCGCCGTCTTGTTAGTTTTTCACCAAGGAGATTCCCATGCACATTGAACCCGGACTGGTAGACGCCAGCAAAATCGTACTCAGCTACGCCACCGCCACCACCGCCCTGGGTGTGGCCGCCAAGCTGGCCTGGGACAGCCTGCGCCAAGACGGCGCGCTGTCGCTGCTGCTGCGCGCGGCCCTTTGCACGGCCCTGGTGTTCTTTTTCTTCGAGGTGCTGCCGCACCAGCCGGTGGGCGTGTCCGAGGTGCATTTGATTCTGGGTACCACCCTGATGCTGGTCTTTGGCGCGGCCCCGGCAGCCCTGGGCTTGGCCGGTGGCCTGCTGGTGCAGGGCCTGTTTTTTGAACCGCTGGACCTGCCGCAATACGGCATGAACGTCACCACCCTGCTGGTGCCGCTGTTTGCCACCGCTGCGCTGGCGCGGCGCGTCATCCCCCAGCGCACGGCCTACGTGGACATTGGCTACGCGCAAGCCTTCAAGCTGTCGCTGGCCTACCAGGGCGGCATCGTGCTGTGGGTCGGCATCTGGGCCGCCTATGGCCGCGGCATGGGCGCGGCCAACCTGCAAGAGATCGCCAGCTTCGGCACAGCCTACATGACCGTGGTGCTGGTCGAGCCCCTGGTGGACATCGGCGTGCTGGCGCTGGCCAAGTGGCTGCACCGCCTGCAAGATTCGATGCTGGTGACCCCGCGCCTGTACCGCGCAGCTTGAAACGGAGCCTCTTGATGCAAACCCGAAAAATCCCCGCCACCATCGTCACCGGCTTCCTCGGCAGCGGCAAAACCACGCTGCTGCGCCACCTGCTGACCCACGCCCAGGGCCGCCGCATTGCCGTCATCGTCAACGAGTTCGGCGCGTTGGGCATCGACGGCGAACTGCTGCGCGGCTGCGGCATCGGTTGCGATGAAAACGGCGTTGAGAACGGCCAGCTGTTCGAGCTGGCCAACGGCTGCCTGTGCTGCACCGTGCAAGAAGAATTCGCCCCGGTGATGGAGCAACTGGCCGCCCGCCGCGACCAGATCGACTACCTGGTCATCGAGACCAGCGGCCTGGCGCTGCCTAAGCCCCTGGTGCAGGCCTTCCAATGGCCTGCGCTGCGCAACGCCTTCACGGTGGACGCGGTGATCACCGTGGTCGATGCGCCCGCCGTGGCCGCCGGTGACTTTGCCGACGACCCGGTGGCCGTGGACGCCCAGCGCCGCGCCGACGACAACCTGGACCACGACTCCCCGCTGCACGAGCTGTTTGAAGACCAACTGGCCACCGCCGACCTGGTCATCGTCCACAAGATCGACGGCCTGGACGCCGCCGCATTGGCCGGGGTCGAGGCCACCATCCGCAAGGAGACGCCCCCCGGCGTGAAGCTGGTCCACGCCCAGCATGGCCGGGTCGATGTGTCCGTGCTGCTGGGGCTGGAGAAAGCCGTGGAAGACGTGATCGACCAACGCAAAACCCACCACGACGAGGAAGAAGACCACGACCACGACGCCTTCGACTCGGTCGCCGTCACCCTGGACGTGGCCGACCGCGCCCGCCTGCTGGCCGCGCTGACCGCCCTGGTCGAGCGGCATGAAATCTACCGCGTCAAAGGCTTCGTCGCCCTGCCCGGCGTGGCCATGCGCCTGGTAGTGCAGGGCGTGGGGCGCCGCTTTGACAGCTACTTTGACCGCGCCTGGCGCGGGGACGAGCAGCGCGTGACGCGGCTGGTGCTGATTGGCGACCATTTGGATGGGGCGGCGCTGCAGGGTGAGTTGCAGGCGGCTTTGGGGTGATGGCGGATGCAGGCTGACGTTGTACACCTGGGGTGGGCGCAGGCCGACGGGGCACTCTGCTCCGCGGCTGTCCTCCGCCCTGCGGGCTCCTCCTTTATGCCGCTGCGCAGAGCATCCCATCGACCTGCGCCCGTTGCGCCCCTAACCGTGTAGCCCGAGCCCGCAAAGTAAAACCATGCACCTCCTCTCCACCCGCCCCGGCGGCCACGTTGAAGACAACGGGCAGGGGGTGGTGCGCGTGGCGCAAACGCCGGGCGACATCGTGGTGCTGACCGCTGCCGACACCACTTTGTCGCTGCTGGCCGACGTGGCGGCCGGGCTGGACGCCCGCTACCCCACGGTGCGGCTGGCCAACCTGATGTGGCTGCGCCAGCCCGCCAGCACCGACCTGTATGTGGACGACGTGCTGCGCCACGCCCGCGTGGTCATCATCTACCACCTGGGCAGCCCCAGCGACTGGGCCTATGTGGTGGAGCAGGCGGTGGCCCTGGCCAGCGAGCGCGGCCAATGGCTGGCTATGTTTTCGGGCGACTGGGCGGAAGACCCGCAGCTGCTGCTGCGCAGCACCGCGTCCCAGGACGACTGCCGCCAGCTCTGGCGATACCTGCGCGAGGGCGGGCGCGACAACGCGCAGCGCTTTTTCGCGCTGATCGGTCACGCAGTGTTTGGCCGGGGCACGCGGCCCCCGCCGCCCGTGGTGCTGCCGCCCGCCCTGGTTTACCAGCCGCTGCGGCCCGTGCCGCGCCATGCCGACGCCCTTGACGCCCCCGTAGCCCTGCTGGTGTT
>CANFZJ010000078.1 GCA_947451445.1 Comamonadaceae bacterium | reverse complement strand
TGCTCGGCGATCAGGTGCTTGGCCTGCTTTTCGTGGGCGGTGAAGGCGGTGAACAGGAAGTCGGTGTCGCTGTGCTCGAAGTTGTAGGTGGATTGCTCGACCTCGTTCTGCTTGTACACGTCGCCATAACTGAGGCCGTCGGTCCAGGTCAGGTTGTAGACGTTGTCCACGCCTTGCAGGTACATGGCCAGGCGCTCCAGGCCGTAGGTGATTTCGCCGGTGGCAGGTTTGCAGTCGATACCGCCCACCTGCTGGAAGTAGGTGAACTGGGTGACTTCCATGCCGTTGAGCCACACCTCCCAGCCCAGGCCCCAGGCACCCAGGGTGGGGTTTTCCCAATCGTCTTCGACGAAGCGGATATCGTTCTTTTTGAGGTCAAAGCCCAGGGCTTCGAGCGAGCCCAAATACAGCTCCAGGATGTTGGCCGGGGCGGGTTTGAGCACCACCTGGTACTGGTAGTAGTGCTGCAGGCGGTTGGGGTTCTCGCCGTAGCGGCCGTCTTTGGGGCGGCGGCTGGGCTGTACGTAGGCGGCCTTCCACGGCTCGGGGCCGATGGCGCGCAAAAAGGTAGCGGTGTGCGAGGTGCCCGCGCCCACTTCCATGTCGTAGGGTTGCAACAAGGCGCAGCCCTGCTCGGCCCAGTAGGACTGCAGGGTCAAAATAATTTGCTGGAAGGTCTTCATGGAGGTCTGCAAAAGGTGGGGTGCCAGGCGGCTAACCCTCCATTTTACGGGGCAGGCGGCGCCCTACCCCATCTAAAAGCAGCAAGCCTGCGCAGCTTGATTTACACAGGACTTACGCAATGCCCGTCTGAAGGCCCAGAGGGCCGCCAGTCAGGCATTGCGTAAGTTCCATTACATTTGCACACAACGGCAGAGACCCTCTTGCGCAGCATCGACAGCGAAGCTGGCCCGAAGCATGCTTGTGGATGCCCGTTAATCTGGAGGATGTGATGCAGGACGCAGCTGGCGGCTTCGGTTGGTTTTTGGCATACCTGTTTATCGGCGGGCTGGTCGGCGCACTGGTCGGCGGCGGGCTGCTGCTGTGGTACCAGCGCAAACAGTCCCGCGCCCGGCGCAGCGCCCGCAAGCTGGCCAACAAAAAATTCCACGCCTGGCGCGAGGGAAAGTCCGTCACCCGGCATTAAGGACCCGGTAAGCGAATTACAAACAAAAATAGCTGCTAGCGCATATAGGACAAGCGCTAGCAGCTCTTTTTTTAATAGCATCCACCACTTATAACAGCGAGCCTCCGTTCCCAGAGGCAAGCGCAGCGAAGCCCCCTCCAGAACACCGCAGAACTGGCTTTGCCAGGCTGCAGGTGTTGCCCCCTGCAAGGGGGTTGGCGGCCACACGCAGTGGGCAAGCCTGGGGGTGTTCAATACTCCCAGAAAATGCGCTGCAGTTCCTTGGTGTCGCTGGTCTTGGTCAACGCGACCATGGCCAAAATACGGGCTTTTTGGGGGCGCAGGTCGTGGGCCACAACCCAGTCGTACTTGTCATCAGGCTGCTCGGCGTTGCGCAACACAAAGCCGTCGGGCACGCGGGCGCTGCGGATCACGATGGCACCGTCGGCACGCACTTTTTGCAGGTAGGGCACGATGCGGTCGGCTACCGAGCCGTTGCCGGGGCCGCCGTGGATCAGCGCCTTGATGCCGCTCTTGCCCAGGGCTTCAATAGCGGTGGGGGCCACGCCTTCGTAGCCCATGGCGATTTCCACGTTGGGCAGGGCGTCGATCTTGTCGATGTCAAACTCGGAGTTCATGGTGTGGCGCTTCACCGGGGCGCGGAACCAGTAGTTCTTGCCTTCCACGACCATGCCCAAGGGGCCCCACTGGCTGGAGAACGCGTTGGTCTTGATGTTGACGTTTTTGCTGACATCGCGGCCGCTGTCGATGGTGTCGTTCATGGTCAGCAGAACGCCCTTGCCCATGGCGTCTTTGCTGCCTGCCACGCTCACGGCGTCAAACAGGTTCAGCGCGCCGTCGGCCGACAAAGCCGTGCCCGGACGCATGGAGGCGACCATCACGATGGGTTTGTTGGTGTGCTCCACCAGGGTCAGGAAGTAGGCGGTTTCTTCCACGGTGTCGGTGCCGTGGGTGATGACGATGCCGTCCACATCGGCCTGCTTGGACAGGGCCGAGACGCGCTTGGCCAGGGTCAGCAGGTTGGCGTTGGTCAGGCTTTCAGACGCGACCTGGAACACTTGCTCGCCACGCACGTTGGCGATGTTGGCCAGCTCGGGCAGGCCAGCGATCAGCTTGTCCACACCGACCTTGGCGGCGGCGTAGGTGGCGCTGTTCAGGGCCGAGGCACCGGCACCGGCGATGGTGCCGCCGGTGGCCAAGATCACCACATTGGGCTTGGCCATCTGGGCGTGGGCAGTAGCGCCGAGCACGGACAGGGCCGCAAAGGCCGTTCCGGCAATGAATTTTTCGATCCCGAATTGGATACGCATGAGAAGGCTCCTGGAGATGTGTGTGCGGGAAAAAGATGCCTCTTTTCAGAGGTGCCCGATGGTATCGGCGCATCCCGCAAACACCATGCAAGACCCATGCCTTCTATGCATAAGCCCCGCAGGCGGCGTTCATACAGCGGGTTTGCCCCTACGCCAAGCCACGCCCCAGACCAACAGCCCCAACCCCCACAGCGGCCACAGGCCCCACCGTGCCACCCACCAGGCATACGGGGTGATGCGCCAGCCGCTGGTGGCGTTCAGCCCCCGGCCCTCTACCGTGCCGACCAGCGCGCCACGCGTCAACCGGGGCAACGCCTGGGTGACACGGCCCCGGTGGTCGATGATGGCGGTGGCACCGGTATTGGTGGCGCGCAGCATGGGCCGCTCGAATTCCAGCGCCCGCATGCGCGAGATGGCCAGGTGCTGGTCGATGGCCAGCGAGTCGCCAAACCAGCCGATGTTGCTGATGTTGACAAAGATGGTGGGGGCGGTGGCCGGGTCCATAAACCGCGCGCCCAGCTCTTCGCCAAACAAATCTTCGTAGCAAATATTCGGTGCCAGCCGCTGTACCCCCACCGGCAGCGACGGCTGGCCCACCGCACCCCGGTTGAAGTCACCCAGCGGAATCTGCATCATTTCGGTGAACCAGCGGAACAGCGGCGGGATAAATTCCCCAAACGGCACCAAATGGTGCTTGGCATACTGGTATGGCGCGGACTGGCCCGGCTGCAGGCCAACCACCGCGTTCAGGTAGCCATCTTGCAGATTGCCCAGCGGCACGCCGACCAGCGCAGTTTGGCCACCGCTGGCCGGCGTGCCACTGGAAAAGCGCCCCAGCAGGCCGAGCCAATAGCCGGTGGGCAGCTGCTGCGGCAGCAAAGGAATGGCGGTTTCGGGGGCCACCACCAGGGGCGTTGTGGCCTGGACCAGCTGCTCGCCGTACCACTGCAAGGCCACCGGGATGCCCGCGCCGGGTTCAAACTTTTCGTCCTGCGGGATGTTGCCCTGCAGCAGGGTCACGTCCAGCCACACCGTCGGGTCGGCCGGGTCAGCAGGCGGCAAGGAGATCGCGCCGACCCCGACCGCCAGCACGGCCACCGCCGCCAACGCCCGCCACTGGCAGAGCACGGCCAACGCCGCCACCAGCGCGGCCACCCAGCCCACGCCGTACACACCCACGTAGCGCGCAAACACCGCCAGCCCGTCCAGCTGGGCGTAGCCGCCTGCGCCCCAGGGAAAGCCCGTCAACCACTGGCCCCGGGCCAGTTCGGCCAGCAACCAGCTGGATGCAAAAACAATAGCACGTCCCGCTGTATGGACGGGCGCTAGCGCCTTAAAAACCCCACAAGCCAGTGCATAAACCAAGGCCAGCCCGGCCGCCAGCGTACCGACCGCCAATACCGCCAACGGCGCAGGCAGGCCGCCGTAGGTGTGCATCGAAATAAACAGCCACCAAAACGTGCCCGCCAGCCAGGCGCAGGCAAACAGCCAACCCCACAGCGCGGCACTGCGGGGGTTGGGGGCGCGCTCCAGCAGCCACACCAAGCCGCCCAGCGACAGCAGCTGCAGCCACCACAACGGCTGGCCCGTCCAAGGATTGGCGATGGAGACGGCTTGCGCTCCGCCTGCCAGCAGCGCCAGCAGCCATGCCCAGGGGCCGCGCATCAGCCCGAAGTGTCGGTATCGGCCACGGGCGACACTTTGAACCAACGCACCGCGCCCCCCTTGGCGTGCAGCACGACAAAGTTCAGCCCGGCCAGGGTGTGGTGCTCGCCACGCTTGGGCACATGGCCCATTTCGTGGGCGATCAGGCCGCCGATGGTGTCAAAAGTGTCGTCCGGGTCGATGCCCGCCAACGTGACGCCAAAGGCTTCGTTGACGCGTTCGATGGTCGTGTCGCCGCTGACGCGGTAGGTGCGGTCGGCCAGGCCGAAGATGTCGCCCTGGTCTTCGGCAATATCGAATTCGTCTTCGATCTCGCCGACGATCTGTTCCAGCACGTCTTCGATGGTGATCAGCCCGGCCACACGGCCAAACTCGTCGATCACGATGGCCAGGTGGTTGCGGTTGCCGCGAAACTCGCGCAGCAGGTCGTTCAGCCCCTTGGTTTCGGGCACAAACACCGCCGGGCGCAGCAGGGCGCGGATGTTCAGGGCGGGGGCCCGCTGCAGCTTGAGCAGGTCCTTGGCCATCAGGATGCCGATGATGTTTTCTTTGTCGCCCTCGTAGACCGGAAAGCGCGAGTGGGCGGTTTCGATCACCACGTGCAGCAGCTCGTCAAAAACGGCATCAATGCTGAGCAGGTCCATGCGGGTAGCGGGCACCATGACCTCGCCTGCGGTCATGTCGGCCATGCGGATCACGCCTTCGAGCATGACGCGCGACTCGGACCCGATGATCTGGTTGTCCTCGGCCTCGGACAGGGTCTCTAGAAGTTCATCGCGCGAGTCGGGCCCGGGATGGATGAATTCGGCCAGTTTTTGTAAGAAGCCACGCTTGTCTTCGCGTTCGGATACCGAGGAAGACAAGCGCGCGGGGTGGGTGTCGGACACAGCCTTGGATGCAGGACGTGCGGTTGTTGATATGCCCCAAGGATAGCGGAATAAGGTGACAGCCCGCGTATCCAACTGCAATAGGACTTACGCAGCGCCCCCTGTGCCGCCCTCTGGGCGCACAGAGGTGCTTGCGTAAGTCCTGTGCAAGCAAAATGCTACGCCCCGCCGTTACGCGCCTTTTGCAGCGCCCCCAGCAAGCCCCAAAACTGCTTGGCCTGGGCCTTGAACTGGTAGTCGGTCTGGGCCAGTTGTTCGGCCACCATTTCGCTCACCCGGCTGTCCAGCGTGGCCTCGGGCAGGCGCAAAAAGGCTTCGGCCTCGGAGCCATCGCGCTCCACCACCGCACCGGCGTTGCGGGCGATCTTGAGCATGGCGGTGTTCTCGCTCAGGGCGTGGACAAACAACAGCTCCACCCCTTCGTTACGGGCATGGATGGTGGCACGCTCGAACAGGCGAGCCCCAAAACCGCGCCCCCGCGCCTTGGCGCGCACCGAGACGCCAAACTCGGCGCAGGCCTTGAACTCCGGGCTGACCGAATACGCCAGATGCGCCATGGCGATCAGCTCCAGCTTGCGGTTGTAGATGCCAAAGATGTCGTCGCGGTCGAAGTTCAGGCCCGCCACATAGTTCTGGATGTGCGCGTCACCGGCTGAGAAACCAAAGCGCAGATAGCGGTCGTGCGGGGACAACGCCAGCAAATGGCCGGCAATGCGCTGGCGGTGGCCTTCGCCCAGCGAGCGGATGGGCACCACCATGGTGGTACGGGCAGACGGTGCGTTGTGGGCACTGCGCGGCGCGGCAACGGGCGGCAACAGCACCGAGCCCGCGCGCGCCGGACCCCGGATGGTGTTGGGTAAATCAGTCATCGCTGGAATATAAGGGTTTTCCCTTAAAAACCATGTGACTTATGCCCGCCGGTGAACCGAATAGAGATGCGCCACCAATTAAACCGGCAACGCGGTCGTGGCCTTGACGTGGTCCAGCACAAAACTGGTTTTGCAGTCTTCCACACTGGGGTGTTTGAGCAGCGTGTCCATGATGAAGCGCGAATAGGCCGCCATGTCGGCCACCACCACCCGCAGCAGGTAGTCCATCTCGCCGGTCAGCGACGCGCATTCCACGACCTCGGGCCAGGTTTGCACGCTGGCGCGGAACACGTCCATCGGGTTGCGTTTGTGGGTTTCGGTGTGCTTTTCCAGCCGCACGTTCAGGTAGGCGGTGAGGCCCAGGCCGACAGCCGCAGGTTTAACCAGCGCCACGTAGCGGTCGATCACGCCGGTGTCTTCCAGCCGTTTCACGCGGCGCAGCACGGCGCTGGGCGACAGGCTGACCTGCTCCGATATCTGGTCGTAGGTGGCCCGGCCGTCCGCCTGCAAACTGCGCAAAATCAGCCGGTCAATCTTGTCAAGTGTTTCCATACTGTGGATTTTGCAGCTTTCCTGTGCCAACCGCCCCTGACCTGCCGGGTTTGCAATAAAACTGAGTGGGTGTGGCCCTACAGTTGCCAATCTACCCGCACCGGAGACACCCATGACCGCATCCAGCCCCCCCACCCCCGTGGTCTACGGCGAAGGCAGCCGCCCACCGCGCGGCGACTACGCACGCGACGGCCTGGTGCTGGCCGACTACACCTGCCCGCAAAACTACGCCGCCTACACCGCACAAGACCATGACACCTACCGCCGCCTGTTCGAGCGCCAGTCTGCGCTGCTCCCCGGCCTGGCCTGCGATGCGTTCATCGAAGCCCTGCCCCGCCTGGGCGCGCGTGACCGCATCCCCCGCTTTGAAGAAATCAACGCCAGCCTGACCCCGGCCACTGGCTGGGAGGTGGTGGCGGTGCCGGGGCTGATCCCCGAAGTGCCGTTTTTCACCCTGCTGGCGAACCGCAAGTTCCCGGTAACCGACTGGATCCGCACGCCAGACGAGATGGACTACATCGTCGAACCGGACGTTTTCCACGACCTGTTTGGCCACGTGCCGCTGCTGTTCAACCCGGTGTTTGCCGACCACATGCAGGCCTACGGCGTGGGCGGCCTGAAGGCGCACGGACTGGGGGCCTGCGAGCAGCTATCGCGGCTGTACTGGTACACGGTGGAGTTTGGCTTGGTGCGCCAAGCGGACGGCCTGCGGGCCTACGGGGCGGGCATTCTCAGCTCGGCAGGCGAGCTGCAGCACAGCGTGCGCAGCCCCCAGCCGCAGCGCCTGGCGCTGGACGTGACCCGCTGCATGCGCACCCGCTACAAGATCGACAGCTACCAGCAAACCTACTTTGTGATCGACAGCTTCCAGCAGCTGTTTGACCTGACCGCGCCCGACTTCACGCCGCTGTATGCCCAGGTACAAGCCCAGGATGCACTGACCGCCGACGCCAGCGTGGCGGGTGATTTGCCAGGCTGATGCTATATTTTAAATAGCTACCAGCGCACATGGAATATGCGCTGACGGCCTAAAAAGCATCAGGCGTGCAGCAACTCTAGAAACCGGGCTGCCGCCGTACTGACCGGGCGGTCGCTGCGCACGATGCTGCCGTAGGCGGCCAGCTTGTGGTCAAAGGTGTAGGGCAAGATGGTCAACAGCCCGTGGGTCTGGTAGCGGCTGGCGCTGGACTCGGGGATCACCGCAATCATCTGGGTTTTGAAGACCAGGTTGGTGGTGGTCAGGATGGACGAGGTTTCGATCAGCCCCCGGTGAAACGCGGCGTGGTGGTCGCGAAACTCCTGCTCGATCACCTCGCGCATCGGGCTGCCCAGCGGCTGCAGAATCCACGGGTACTGCCGCATGTCGGCAAACGACACGCTGGTGTGCCCCGCCAGCGGGTGGTCGGTGGCCACCACCACCGACAGCGGCTCTTCGCCAATCGGGCGGAACACATGGTTCTGCCGGGCCGGGCCCAGCATGCGGCCAATCACCACGTCCAGCCCGCCTTCGCGCATCTGGTCCACCAGCCGGTCGCTGGTGTCCACCTGAATTTCAATCGACAGCAGCGGAAACTCTTCCTTCAGGCGGATCAGCGTGTCGGTCAGCAGCACCGGCGACGCAGCCATGATGCTGCCGATAAACAGCTTGCCTGCGCTGCCCAGGCGCAGCTCCTGCAACTCGCGGCCCAGCGCCTCCATGGTGCCGCGCATGCCGCGAAAGGTGTTCACCACCACCTGCCCGGCGGGGTTGAGCTGCAAGCCGCGCCCCACGCGATCAAACAGCGGCTGGCCCAGGGCGTCTTCCAGTTCCTGCAGCATCTTCGTCGCGGCAGGCTGGGTCATGCCCAGCTGTTGCGATGCCGCATGCAGCGTGCGGTGCTCGTCGATGGCCAGCACCAAGGCAATCTGGCGCATGCGCAAGCGGTTGAGCAGCTGGGTGGTGGTGTCGTTCGTGGCGGCCATTCGATAACCCTATGGAATCAATTCATCAAATACTTTCAATATACGTGAATCAATTGGGTTTCTAAGATGCAGTCCATAAACATATCTGGAGACAAGCATGCACGCACCCCGTTGGGCCCCATGGACCGCTGCCGCCTTGGTGGCGAGCGCGACCCTGGTCCTCCCCGCCATGGCACAGGAATGGCCGAGCAAACCGGTCCGCATTTTGGTCGGCTCATCCCCCGGCGGCGGTACCGACGCCATGGCCCGCGCCGTAGCAGACCGCCTGGGCCCGTTGCTGAAGCAGTCCGTGGTGGTGGACAACCGCCCCGGCGCATCCAACACCCTGGCCGCCGATGTAGTGGCCAAGTCCACCGACGGCCACACCCTGCTGATGGGCGTATCCACCGCCCAGGCCATCGCGCCGCACCTGCTCAAGCTCAACTACGACAGCAACAAAGACCTGGTGCCGGTGGCCTTCGTCGGCTCGGTGCCGAATGTGCTGGTGGTCAACAACGCGCTGGGCGTGGCCGACGTGCAGGCGCTGGTCAAGCTGGCCAAGAGCAAGCCCGGCCAGCTGAACTACGCCAGCAGCGGCTCGGGCAGCACCCAGCACATCGCCGCCGAGCTGTTCAAAGAGTCGGCAGGCGTGTTCATCACCCACATTCCCTACCGGGGCAGCGGCCCAGCCATGGTCGATTTAATTGGCGGCCAGGTGCAAATGAGCTTTGACACCCTGCCTTCGGTCATGAGCCAGATCAAGGCAGGCAAGATCAAGGCGCTGGCCGTAGCCGCCCCCAAACGCAGCCCCCAGCTGCCCGACGTCCCCACGCTGGCCGAGGTCGGCGTCAAAGGCGTGGAGATGAGCGCCTGGTACGGCATCTACATGCCCTCCAGCACGCCCAAGGCCGTGCAGGACCGGGTGCAGGCCGAAGTCACCAGGGTGCTGGCCATGCCCGAGACCGTGACCCGGCTGGAAGGTATCGGCGGCGAAATCACCCCCATGGCGCAGGCGAAATTCCAGGACTTTCACAACGCCGAATACAAGCGTTTTGGCGATCTGATCCAACGCAAAAACATCAAGCTGGACTGAACGCCCTCTCTCACTTAGGAGTATCGATATATGAGCAACCCCCAACCGGTAGTAGCCCTGACCCTGGGCGACCCGGCAGGCATTGGCCCTGAACTGATCGCCCGCCTGCTGGGCCAGACCGACGCCACCCAGCACGCCAACATCGTGCTGGTAGGCGACCCCTGGCTGTGGGCCGACGGCCAGCAGCTGGCAGGCGTGCAGGTGGCGACCACGCCCGTGCACAGCTTGGCCGAAGTACGCGGCCGCACCGATACCCGCACCGCCGCCTGGCTGGCCATGGACACCATTACCCCCGCCCAGGTACAGCGCAGCCAGGCCCAAGCCCCTGGTGGTGCATCGGTGCTGGCGGTGCTGAATGCCTGCATGGACGCAGCCCAGCGCGGCGAGGTGGATGCCATCTGCTTCGCCCCGCTGAACAAGTTCGCCATGAAGCAAGGCGGCCTGCAACACGAGGACGAACTGCACCACTTTGCCCAGTACCTGGGCGTGAAAAGCTACTTTTGCGAATTCAACACCCTGGGCGATCTGTGGACCTCCCGCGTGTCGTCGCACATTCCGCTCAAAGACGCAGCCAGCTACCTCAGCAAAGACCGCATCAAGGACGCGACCCGGCTGATCTACCGCTCGCTGCAAGCCGCAGGCATTGCCGCGCCTAAGGTGGCGGTG
>CANFZJ010000077.1 GCA_947451445.1 Comamonadaceae bacterium | reverse complement strand
GCGGCCTTGGTAGCGGGCGAAAAGGGTCATGGCACTCTCCTTGGATGTTGTGCGTATGCCTTAAACGTCTGAAGTCGGTTGGTGGCTAATGGTTCCTGATGGCTGTAACAATCATATGCTTTAAAGCGATAGTAAGCACGGTAAGTGCTTAGTGAAGCACCTCCAAAAGGCGGTCTAAGCCTCCGGCGTCGATGGCTACCATGGCTTGTGCGCGCACCGCTGGTTTGGCGTGGTAGGCCACGGACAATCCTGCAACGCCCATCATCGGCAAGTCGTTGGCACCATCGCCCATGGCAATCGCCTGGCTGGGCGCGATGCCCAGTTGCTCGCAGGTTTGCAGCAGCATCTTGCGTTTTTCTTCGCCGTCGCAAATGTCGCCCCAAGGCTGGTCCAGCATGCGGCCGGTCAGCGCGCCGTCTACCACCTCCAGCAGGTTGGAGCGGCTGGCGTCGATATGCAACAGGTCACAAATGCGGTCCGCAAAAAAGGTGAAGCCGCCGCTGACCAGTAACACCTTCATGCCTGCTGCTTTGCATGCTGCGACCAAGGTGGCGGCACCGGGGTTGAGCTGCAGCCGCTGGGCGTAGACCTGCTCCATGCTGGCCACGCTGACGCCTTTGAGCAGGGCTACGCGCCGACGCAGGCTTTCTTTGAAGTCGGTGATTTCGCCGCGCATGGTGGCTTCTGTGATGGCGGCCACCTCGGCCTTGCGGCCCGCTGCGTCAGCGATCTCGTCCACGCACTCGATGTTGATCAGGGTGGAGTCCATGTCGAATGCGATGAGCTTGAAGTCGTGCAGGCGCAATGGTGGGGTAAAGCCTTGGATGGTCAGGCCGGTGGAGGTTTCTACGGAAGACGACATGTGCGGAAATGCCCAATGGAGTGAAGTTGCGTATTTTGCTTGAGCGCAGGTGAATCCAATGGGGACGAGGCTGCGTATCCATTGCACAGCACAATGCACAGCATGAGTTCACCCACCCCTTTTTCTCCTGCCGACCCGGACGCCTACCTTATGGAACTGTTAGACCGCATTGCGGTACGCGACGAAGCGGCCTTGAAGGCGCTGTACGAGCACGCCTCGTCCAAGCTGTACGGACTGGCAGTACGGGTGGTGGGGAACCGCGAATGGGCCGAAGACGTGCTGCAAGAGGCTTTTATGACTATTTGGCGAGCAGCGGCAGACTACCGGGCGTCGTTGAGTCCGCCGATGGCCTGGCTGGGCCTGATTGTGCGCAGCCGGGGGCTGGACTTTTTGCGCCGCCGCACGGCAGACCGCAGCGGGGTGACCCAAGAGCTCGACGATGTGATGGCGGATACGTTGGAGGGTGACGCCCCGAACCCCATGGACACCACCCAGGCCAGCCAGCAGGCCTGGGCCCTGCACCAGTGCATGACCCGGCTGGACAAGCGCCAGCGCGAGGTGGTTAGCCTGGCCTATCTGCGCGACCTGAGCCACAGCGAATTGGCCGAGCAGCTCAAGTTGCCTCTGGGGACCGTCAAAACCTGGATTCGGCGTGGGCTGGAACAGTTGCGCGTCTGTATGGCGCGGTTTGCGTAAAGGGACGGCGATGCACTTGACCCAACACCCTGAACTGCTCGACAAACTGGCTGCCAGCTACGCCCTGGGCACCCTGCGCGGTGGCGCACGGCGACGGTTTGAAACGCTGGCCCGTGAGCAGGCCCCGGTACGGGCTGCCGCCCTTATCTGGCAGGCCCGCATCGGTAGCGTGGCCGAGCTGCAAGCCCCGGCTTTGCCTGCTCCAGCGGTATGGACGCGCATCGACAACCTGGTGCGGGCTGAAAAAGAGCAGCAAACCATGCAGGCTGCGCGTGCGCCGAGCACCGCCACGGTGGGCTGGTTGCGCAGTTTGTTGCTATGGCGTGGTGCGGCTGCCGCCGGTGTCGCCGCGACTGTGGTGGCGGTAGTGGTCGGGCTGCACCAGCAGGACCAGCTGGGCCGCCAGATTGCCGCACTCAGCGGCCAGCTGCAAACCGCGCCGCAGATTGAATACGTGGCTGTGTTGGCCGATGGCAGCGCTACAGCTTCGATGCTGGTGACGTTCGACCCTAAAAATAAAAAGCTGTTGCTGCAGCGGGTAGGGGGCTACCAGGAAGCTAGCGACAAATCTTTGCAGCTATGGGCCTTGCCGCCCTCTGGCGGGCCGCGCTCGTTGGGTGTGCTGGGCAGCGACAAGCTGTTGCGTTTGACGGCAGGCGAGGGTGACGTGCACGAAGTGCCTACGCTGGCTATCAGCTTGGAACCCAAAGGCGGCGTGCCCAGCGCAGGTGGACCGACTGGGCCGGTGCTGTTCAAAGGGGCACTGATCCAGAAGATGCTGTGATCAAGGTTGCTGCGCCAGCGCCTTGTCGATAGCGCTGGTCAGGCGGCTGCTGTCGGGGGTGGTGAGGGACGAAAAGCTGTCCACCACCCTGCCATGGCGGTCGATCAGGTATTTGTAGAAGTTCCAGCGCGGCTCTTGGCCGGTGGCTTTGACCAACGCGGTGTAGAGCGGATTTTTGTCTGGGCCGGACACCACTGTTTTCCCCATCATCGGAAATTTCACGCCATAGGTATTGAAGCAGAAATCAGCAATTTCTTTGGCCGAGCCAGGCTCTTGCTGGCCGAAGTCGTTGGACGGAAACCCCAGCACCACCAGTCCCTGCGCTTGCTGCCGGGCATACAGTGCTTCCAGCCCCTCAAATTGGCCTGCAAATCCGCAATAGCTGGCGGTATTGACTACCAGCACCACCTTGCCGCTGTACTGGCACAGGTTCTGCGAAACGCCGTCTTGCAGGCGCGGAAACTGGTGTTGCAAGATCGCCGGGCAGGCGGGTGGCGCAGCGTGCGCTACGGTGGGCAGCACGGTGTACACAGCGGCGCTGGCAAAAATCAAGAGACCGATAGGGCGCATGGTGGGCTTTCTCTGGGGGGGGCTATATTTTTTGACTGCTGACTGTAGGCCGCATATGCGCTGGGGACATTTTTCTTGTAATGGCTCTGTATTCAGCCAGGGCGGCGCATATGAAACAGCTGCTCTGGGCCTACCGTGAAATAGTCTGCGGGCCCGCCGCCACGCAAAATGTGGCCTGCCGCCGCCGTGTCGTACACCCCGTCTTTCAGCATCGCCTGGTCTATATGCACGGCCACCACTTCGCCCAGCACCAGCCAGGTGGGCACTGTGTCGCCAGTGGCGCTTTGCAGCTGCAGGATTTGCGTGCGGCGGCATTCAAACGCCACAGGGCTTTCTTGTACCCGTGGCACAGCGACCAGGCGTGATGGCTCGGGCGTCAACCCGGCCAGGCCAAATTCACTTACATCCGGGGGCACGGGCTTGCAGGTTTGGTTCATGGCGTCGGCCAGCGTGCGGGTGGCCAGGTTCCAGACAAATTCGCCCGTTTCCTCGATGTTGCGTACAGTGTCTTTGTAACCCACGCTGGCAAAACCAATAATGGGTGGGGTGTAGTTGAAGGCGTTGAAGAAGCTGTAGGGCGCCAGGTTCAGCACGCCGCCTGCACTGGCCGACGATATCCAGCCGATAGGGCGCGGCCCTACGATGGCGTTGAATGGATCGTGCTGCAGGCGGTGGCCATCGCGGGGTTCATAGGTGTGCATGGAGCGTGGGTTTGTTGGGCCGTTGAATTTATCTGCAAAAAAATGGTGTCACTTGCCAAAAACGAAAATATGTCTATATAATTCAAGGCTGTGATGTTCCTCAATAGCTCAGTTGGTAGAGCGCCGGACTGTTAATCCGTAGGTCCCTGGTTCGAGCCCAGGTTGAGGAGCCAAGAATTTAAAAGCACTTAGATCCAAAGTCTAAGTGCTTTTTTTATTGCCTGCTGCACCGCGGCATTTACAGGCGAACCAATTGCCCGGTTTTTGCGGCCAGTGCAATCGCATCCACTACGCGCAGGTTTTCTAGCCCGTCGCGTACGCTGACCAGCGGGGCGGCTGTGCCCCGGATGACATCGGCGAAGTGCTCCATCTGGTGCTTTAGCGGGTCGTCGCGCACCATGCCGACGACGCTGCATTCAAATTCTTTCCACCACGATCTATCTTCTGCGCGCGGGTAGGTTTTGAGGCGCATGGTGGGCACGGCCAGGCTGCCGTGGGTACCTGCGATGGTGTAGCAATCTTCGTCTGCATAGCTGGTGTAGGCCTTGTTCTCCTGGCTGGTTTGCTCCCAGCTGCGGGGGCTGGCAGCGGTGTCGGACAACATGAAGCTGCCCAGCGCGCCGCTGGCAAAGCGCAGGTTGATGGCGACCGTGTCTTCCACCGCGAAGCCGCGTGTTGCATTGGACGTAAATGCCTGCACGGCGGTGATCTCGCCGCATAGCATGCGCAGGCTGTGCACCTCGTGGACCATGTTGATCAGGATCGGGCCACCGCCCACTTGGGTGCGCCAGGGGCCGTCGGCAAAGTAGGCGTCCGGCTTGTAGAACATGGCGCTGCCCAATATGCTGACCAGTTTGCCGAGCTGGCCCGAATCGACTACCTCCTTGGCCTTGGCCATGATGGGGCTGTGCGCGCGATGGTGGCCCACGAGCACGCGGGTTTCGTTTTGCTCCATGGCCGTGAGCAGTCGTTGTCCTTCCTCCAGGGTAGTGGCGACCGGTTTTTCGATGAGTACCGGTAAACCTGCGGCGATGCATTGTAGGGCTTGCGGCACGTGCAAATGGTTGGGGGTGGCCAGCAGAATGCCATCAGGCCGGTCCTGGGCGATCAGCGCCTCCAATGTGGTGTACAGCGGTACACCGGCCTGTGCCGCTATCTGCACGGCGCTGACGGAGGGGTCCACGATGGCTGACAGGGTGCAGCTGCGGCTGTCCTGGGCGATGCGCATATGGGCTTGGCCAATCAGGCCGGCACCTGCAATAGCGATGCGAAGTTTTTGCATAAAAAGCTATCAATAGTGGAGGTGCGGCATCCTACTAATTGCTTATTGATTTGTAATCTGGATTTAAATGGATTCACAATTACCAAATGGTTAACAATCAATGGGAGCTGATCGATCTGCGTGTGTTCTGTTGCGTGGCGCGGCGCAGCAGTTTTAATGCGGCAGCGGCGGAGCTGGGGATTTCGCCTGCGTATGTGAGCAAGCGTATTGCCGGGTTGGAAAAGGCGTTGGGGCTAGCGTTGTTCCACCGCACCACCCGCCGGGTATCGATCACTGACGAAGGCGAGGCTGCAGTAGTTTGGGCCCGCAAGGTGCTGGACACGGCAGACAGTCTGACGCAAGAGATGGCACGTACCAAGGCCACGCCCACCGGTGCGCTGCGCATCAGCACCAGCTTGCGGCTGGGGCGTAACCATGTGGCGCATATTCTGGCGGTGCTGAAGCGCAGCTACCCGGGTCTGGACATCTGGCTGGAGCTGGTAGACCGCCGGGTGGATGTGCTGGGCGAGGGTTTTGACGTGGACATCCGCGTGGGTGAAGTCAGCGAGCCGTATCTGGTGGCCCACCCGATAGCGTCCAGCGTGCGGGTGCTGTGCGCGGCACCGGCCTATCTGGCGCACAGAGGCATGCCGAAAACCCTGGCCGACCTGGCCCAGCACGACTGCTTGCTGTTCCGTGACCGCGACCAGGCTTACGGTGTGTGGCGGCTGGAGGGTCCGCAGGGGGCCG
This sequence comes from Comamonadaceae bacterium, assembly GCA_947451445.1. GTDB lineage: Bacteria > Pseudomonadota > Gammaproteobacteria > Burkholderiales > Burkholderiaceae_C > Rhodoferax_B. Next base: position 4,583 of record CANFZJ010000077.1, on the reverse strand, counting down.
AGTCCGTCAAGGTCACCAGTACGCTGGGCTCCAACCACAGCGATGCGGTGCAGAACTGGGCGGTGGACGGGCATGGCATTGTGCTGTTGTCCAGCTGGGACGTGGCGTCCCGCCTACAGGACGGCAGCATGGTGCGGGTGCTGCCTGAATACCGCCAGTCCGCCGATGTGTGGGCAGTGACGGCGGCCCGGCTGGCCAGCTCTGCCAAACTGAAAGTCTGCGTGGACTTTCTGGTACAGCAGCTGAACCAGGGGCCGTATGCGCTGCAAACCTTCAGTATTTGAGCGTCGCCAGTTCGCGCAGCACTTCGGGTGTGGTGGTCGGTAGGCCAAAAAACTCCAGGTAGGCCGGAATCTGCTCGAACAGCATGTCGGTACCCACTTGGGTGGCGCAGCCGCGTGCCTGGGCGGCGCGCAGGAACGCGGTCATTTCTGACTTCATCACCACTTCGCCCACAAAGGTGCTGGCGGCCAGGCGGGACACGTCTACCGGCAGTGCGTCGCCGTCGTTCATGCCCATGGGGGTGGCGTTGACCACCAGGTCATAGCCGGCAGGGTCGTTCGAGCCGGTTTCCACCTGCAGGGCAGGGTAGTGCTGGCGCAGGCGACCGGCCAGACCTTCCATGGACGGGGCATAGGCGTCAAACAGCTGGATGGCACCGATGCCCGCTGCCGCCAGCGAGGCCGCAATGGCCGAGCCCACGCCGCCGCAGCCCACGACCAGCGCGCGTATGCCTTGCAGCTGCAGGCCTTTGCGCTGCACGCCGCGCACAAAACCGGCGCCGTCAAACATGTCGCCGATGAGGCGGCCGTCTTCGGTGCGGCGCACGGCGTTGCAGGCACCGGCGATCTGGCCAGTGGCCGACACCTCGTCCAGCAGGCCCACGGTGGTGACCTTGTGCGGCATGGTGATCAGTGCGCCACGGATGTTGGCCAGCTGGAAGACAGAGCGCAAAAAGGTCGGATAGTCTTCCGGTTTGCAGCCCATCGGCACGACGACGGCGTCGATGTGGGCGTGCGCAAAATAGGGGTTGTAGATCATCGGCGCCTTGAATGCGTGCGTAGGAAAGCCGATGTGGGCGATGATTTCGGTGTTGCCGGTGATCATGGGGCGGGTTTTCTTAAGGGTAAAAAGTGCCTCTTGCGCTTATTAAATAAGCGCTGGCAGCTATGATTTATGTAGCTTATGCCTTGGCTATCTGGGCAGCCGAAACACCCGCGCGCAAGCCCAGCAAATAGCTGTCTGCACCAAAGCCGCAAATCTGTCCCTTGACGATTTCGCCAAACACCGAGTGGTGGCGAAATGCTTCGCGGGCGTGGATGTTGGACATGTGGATTTCCACGATAGGGCAGGTCAGGATGGCCAGCGCGTCACGGATGCCATAGCTGTAGTGCGTCCAGGCCCCAGCGTTGATCAGCACCGCGTCTACCTTGTCCATGAAACCCTGGTGGATGCGCTCGCACATCTCGCCTTCACCGTTGGTTTGAAAGCATTCCACCTCTGTGCCCAGCTCGGCCCCCAGCTTTTGCAGGCTGGCGTTGATCTCGTCCAGCGTGATGGTGCCGTACTGCGCGGGGTCGCGCTTGCCGAACATATTGTGGTTAATGCCGTGGAGCATGAGAATTTTCATGGGGTGTCCTTGCTTGGGGATGTTCCGTCATTCCATGCTGCGCGGGAATGGCGGGGCACTATGAAGTGCCTGGATTTACTTACCAGCCTTGTCTAAGGCTTCTTGCAGGCTCTTGACGGTGTCCTGGCCGACGGTTACGCCGAACTTGGCAACCACGGGGCGCATTTTGTCGCGCATTTTGTCCAGCTCGGCGGGGGAGAATTCAGCTATCTGCATGCCACCCTTTTTCGCGGCTTCCAGCGCGGTGCTGGCCTGCAGGCGGGCTTGCTGGCGTTGGTAGGCGGTGGATTCCACGGCAGCATCGGAGATGATTTTCTTCTCAGCGGCAGACAAGGTGTCCCAGAACTTTTTGCTGATCAGCACCGACTGTGGGTTGTACTGGTGGTTGGTCAGCGTGGCGTACTTTTGTACTTCAAACAGCTTGTTGGCGGCAATCACGGTCATCGGGTTTTCCTGGCCGTCGATAGCACCTTGCTCCAGTGCGGCGTAGACCTCACCAAAAGCCAGGGGGGTGGGGTTGGCACCCAGGGCTTTGACCCAGTCCACGTTGATGGCCGTGGGGATGACGCGCAGCTTCAGGCCGGCAATGTCTTCCACCTTGGTGATGGGGCGCTTGTTGTTGGTGATGTTGCGAAAGCCCAGTTCCCAGTAGGTCAGGCCGACCAGGCCTTTGGTTTCCAGCTTCGCGTGCATTTGCTTGCCGAAGGGGCCGTCCACCACCGCATCGGCCTGTTTGGAGCTGCTGAACATGAAGGGGAAGTCGAATACCCCGAATTCCCTGACCTGGCTGGCCAAAATGCCAGAGTTCATCGATGCCATCTCGATGGTGCCACCCTGTAGGGCCGATACCACCGGGCCGTCGCCGCCCAGCACGCCGCCAGGGAACAGGTTGACCTTGATCTTGCCGCCCGACTTGGCTGCCACGATATCGGCAAACTTGTGCATACCCATCACCAGCGGGTGGCCTTCGGGGTTGGCGGTGGTGAACTTGATGGTCCGGTCCTGGGCGCTGGCAGTGCCCGTGGCGGAAATAGCAGCGATGGCGATGGCCGCAGCAATGGTTTTGAGGGCGAGGCGTTTCATGGGGAGTCTCCTTGGGAAAAATAAAATGAATAGGGTCAGGGATCAATAGAACCAGCGGGCTGGAACCATGACCAGTTGCGGGAACGCAATCATCAGGAACATCAGGGCAAACTGCGCAACCATGAAGGGCACCACACCCTTGGTCACCTCGTCCATGCTGACCTTGCCCACCCCGGCCACAGCGTTGAGCACCGTGCCCACGGGGGGGGTAATCAGGCCGATGGCGTTGTTGATGATGAACAGCACGCCAAAGTACACCGGGTCGATACCGGCCGCCTTCACCACCGGCATCAGTACCGGGGTCAGCAGCAGGATGGTGGGCGTCATGTCCAGCGCGGTGCCCACCACCATGGTCAACACCATGATGGCCAGCATCAGCAGCTTGGGGCTGCCCAGCAACGGCTCCAGCAGGGCCACTACTTGTGCGGGCAGATTGGCTACCGTGATCAGCCAGGCCGACACCATGGCCGCCGCCACCAGGAACATCACGACCGAGCAGGTTTTGGCCGCCGACACAAACAGCGGAACGAGTTTGGCGAAGTTCAGTTCTTTGTAGACAAACACCGACACGATCAGCGCGTACACCGCAGCCACCACCGCAGCCTCGGTGGGGGTAAACACCCCGAACTTCAGGCCGAAGACAATGATGAAAGGCAGCACCAGCGCCCAGGTGGCATCACGCAGAGCGGCAAACACCTCGGCCTTGTTCTTGCGGGGCGGTGGCATGACCGCCTCTTTACGCACCAGGTACCACCAGGTGAACCACAGCGACACGGCCAGCCATACGCCCGGGAAGATACCGGCCATGAACAACTTGGTGATCGACACATTGGCAGCCACGCCGAAAATCACAAAGCCAATGCTGGGCGGGATGATCGGCGCAATGATGCCGGCCGAGGCAATCAGGCCTGCCGACCGTGCCCGGTCATGGCCCGCTGCCACCATCATGGGCAGCAGCAGCGCGGTCAGAGCCGCCGCGTCGGCCACGGCAGATCCCGACAGCGACGCCAAAATGACCGCCGCTACGATGGTCACATAGCCCAGGCCGCCCTTGATGTGGCCCACCAAGGCCATTGCAAAGTTGACGATGCGCCGCGACAAGCCGCCTGCGTTCATCACCTCACCGGCCAGCATGAAGAAAGGCACGGCCAGCAGTGGGAAGCTGTCGGCGCCGTTGATGACGTTCTGCGCCAGAATTTGCGCGTCGAACATGTTCAGGTGCCACATCAGCGCTGCGCCGCACAGCAGCAGAGAGAAGGCGATAGGAACGCCCAGTGCCATCGCACCCAGCATGGAACCCAGAAAAATGGTGATTGTCATGGTGTGTCTCGCTCGGGGTTTAGTGGGCGTCGGCCGAGTCGCCGTGGGGCGCTTCTTCCGACTCTTGCATCATTACCAGGTGGGCATCGTCCAGCTGGCCTGTGAGCAGGAGCCACAGATTGCCCAGCAAAATCGGTGCGGCCAGAATGGCAAACACCATGCCCGAGCCGTAGAAATAGCTCACCGACACCTCCATCACCGCGCTGGTGGTTTCCCAGTTGATGAGGGTCTGGTCGTAAGCCCCTTTGAACAGCAGCCAAGTGCAAAACAGCATCAGCAGCAGCGACAAGCCCATGCACAGCTTTTTGCCCGCCGGGCCCAAGCGGCCAATCAGCATGTCGGTACCCAGGTGCGCGTTATCACGCAGTGCCACCACGGCCCCTAAAAAGGTCAGCCATACAAACAGCCAGCGGGACAGTTCTTCAGAAATACTGAAGCCTGAATTGAAAGCGTAGCGCATGAATACATTGCCAAACACCAGCACCACCATCAGCGCCAGAGCAGCGGCGATGAGGTAGCTGAGAAAGCCGCAGTACCCGTTAATCAGTTT